>CBDURI010000167.1:0-6197 GCA_965369435.1 uncultured bacterium | reverse complement strand
CCTCAGCAGCAGACACGATCGAAGAGCTTCGTCTGCGCGTCATTGGCAAGTACCCGCACGCGAGGAACGCGTTTACGCAAGGCCTCATCTGGCACGAAGGCTCCATGTACGAAAGCACTGGGCGGTACGGACAGTCGTCGATACGCAAGGTCCGGCTCGAAGACGGCAAGGTGCTGGCGCAACGCATGCTCCAGTCGAGGTTCTTTGGCGAGGGTTTGGAGCGGATCGATGATCGGTTGATTCAACTCACGTGGCGCGCAGGACTCGCCTTCGTATCGGACCTGACGACCCTCGAGGAACGCAAGACCCTCCGATACGCCGGCGAAGGTTGGGGTCTGTGCTACGACGGAACGGCGCTGGTGATGAGCGATGGCTCCTCGATGCTCGAGTTTCGGGACCCGGAGTCCATGGCGCTGCTCGGGGAGGTGACCGTACTGAAGAACGGTCACCCGGTACGGAAGCTCAACGAGCTCGAGTGTGTAGGCTCGGACGTCTACGCGAATGTCTGGCAGCGTGATGAGATCCTCCGAATCGACCGCCGCAGCGGACGTGTCACCGCCACCATCGATGCGAGCGGCTTGCTATCACGCAGCGAGGCAAGGCGCGCGGACGTCCTCAACGGCATCGCCTACAAGCCGGAATCGCAGACATTCCTGCTCACGGGCAAGCTGTGGCCTCACGTGTTCGAAGTCGAGTTCGTGCCTCGCTGAGCCGCCGCGTGCACCTCGACCTCGGGCTGCCACTCCGCAAGCCGCGTTCGCATCGTTTCGACCGCGTCTCGGCTCTCATCGACCAGCACGAAACCGCGACCGTGTCGCGCGGCCGCCTCGCCGGTTGTGCCGCTTCCGGCGAAGAAATCGAGGACGATGTCGCCTGGCTCGGTGTGCACCTTGATGATCCGCTCGAGCACGCCGAGCGGCTTCTGTGTCGGATACCCGGTCTTCTCTCTGCCATTTGTCGGAACGATGGTGTGCCACCACACGTCGGTCGGAGTCTTACCGCGGGCGGCCTTCTCTTTGCCCACGAGCCCGGGCGCCATGTACGGAATTCGATCCATCTCGTCGAACTGAAAGACGTAGCGCTTGGGGTCGAGGACGTACCAAAGCAGGGTGTCGTGCTTGGCCGGCCACCACCGTTTTGGTCGCCCGCCGAAGTCGTACGCCCAAATGATCTCGTTGCGAAAGCAATCACGACCCAAGAGCCCGTCCAGCGCGACTTTCACATAGTGCACTTCCCGGTAATCGAGATGCACGAACAGCGACCCATCGGCAGTTAGGCACGGAAGTGCCGCTTCGATGCGGCTCATCAGAAACGGAATGTACGCGTCGAACTCGTCTTCGTACGCCGGGCTGTCGAGCCGTTCGACGGCGTAACGTCGCCCACCGAACCCCTGTCTCTCCCCGTCCTCTGCCGCCCGCACTTGCATGCGCTGACGTGACTGTTTGCGTCCCGTGTTGAAGGGTGGGTCGATGTAGATCAGCCGAGCATGCTCCCGCGGGAGGGTCTCGAGGACCTCCAAGTTTTCTCCCTGCACGATTCGCCTCACGCGCCCGAGCCTATCATCCGCCGGTGAGCACGCACATCATCGAACCCGCTTGCAGCGTTGTCGGGGCCGCCCTACTCTCACGGCCGATGCAACTCGTGGTCAACGGCGAAGAACGGCAGGTTGGGCAGAGCACGACCGTCAAGCAGCTGCTGGCCTCGCTCGGGCTGGCAGACACCTTGGTCGCGGTCGAGCGCAACGAAGAGGTCGTGCCGCGAGCCCGGCACGAAAGCACCCAGCTCAACGAGGGCGATCGGGTCGAGGTGGTTCATTTCGTAGGAGGCGGCTAGGTGTCCGAAGATGTCCTGAAGATCGGCAAGTTCGAGTTTCGTTCGCGTTTGTTCACGGGAACGGGCAAGTACCCGGACCTCGACACCGCTCGGGGGGCACTGCAAGCCTCGGGCTGCGAGGTCGTCACGGTCGCGGTGCGTCGCGTCGATTTGAAGGCGACAGGGGCCGACTCGATCATGACGGTTCTCCGCGAGGGTAACTACACGCTCCTTCCCAACACCGCCGGCTGCTACACGGCCGAGGACGCGCTCCGCACGGCGCGGCTGGGGCGAGAGCTTCTCGACACGCCTCTCGTCAAGCTCGAGGTGATCGGCGACGAGAAAACCCTTTTCCCGGACGTCCCCGCAACGCTCACGGCCGCCAAGATACTCGTGGACGAGGGCTTCACGGTCTTGCCCTATTTCAACGATGACCCGGTTGCTGCGCGGCGCCTCGAGGATCTAGGCTGCGCCGCGATCATGCCCCTCGCCGCACCGATCGGCAGCGGTCTCGGCGTCCGCAACCCCTTCAACATCGAGATCATCGTCAAGCACGCGAATGTGCCGGTCATCGTCGATGCAGGGGTCGGTACCGCGTCCGATGCCGCCATCGCCATGGAGCTCGGAATTGACGGCGTGTTGATGAACACGGCGATCGCCGGTGCGAAGGACCCAGTCCGAATGGCACGCGCGATGAAGGCCGGGGTGGAAGCCGGCCGCGACGCATTCCTCGCAGGCCGAATCCAGCGCAAGCTCTACGCGACAGCATCGAGCCCGCTCGAAGGCGTCATCGGCTCCGAGCAAGACGGCCGCTCCTAGCACCACGACGATGACCCCTGAGCTTCCGCGGATTTGGATCATCACCGACCCGAGTCATCCCGACGGCCCGGTCGCCCCTATTCGACGCGCGCTCGAAGGATGTCCGCCCGGCATAGTGGGCGTGCAGCTCAGGGCACAACACGCATCCGATCGCCAGTTGGTGCAATGGGGTCGGGAGCTGCGGACGCTGACCCATGCCTGCCGCAGCGCGCTGACGGTCAACCGACGGGTCGACGTCGCTGAGATCGTTGGCGCCGACGGCGTGCATCTCCCAGAGCTCGGTCTGCCGATAGCGGACATCCGCGAAGCATGGCCGACCTTTGGAATGCTCGGCGTCTCGCGGCACGACGCGGCAGGCCTCGAGGCCGGCGAGCAGGATTCTGCCAGTTACGCGTTCTTGAGCCCTGTCTTCAATGTCCCCGGCAAAGCCCAGCCCATCGGCATCCATGGCTTTGGGACCGCGATCGCCGATGTCGGGATTCCGACATACGCGCTCGGAGGAATCGGCGCCCAGGACTGTAGAGCGCTGCTGGCCGCGGGCGCCTTTGGCGTCGCGATCCGCCGGGCGATCTACGAGGCGACTCGGCCCGGCGAAGCGTTGCTCCAGTTCGTGCACGAGCTTGACAAGAGCCTCGCGAACGGCGAATAGGCAGCGTTGTGGGAGCACTTCGTAGTGGGCTCGGGGGCCTTTCTTGGGTGGGAGCCGGCCTCATCGTCGTCGCGTTGGTGCTCAAGGTCTTCCTGTTCGACGTAGCGCAAGTCATGCACAACGGGATGGCGCCCACGCTGCTGCGCGCAGAACGCGTTCTCATCAACAAAAGGGCCGCCCCCGAAATCGGATCGATCGCGGTGTGCCGGCACCCCACCGAGGATGGCTGGGTCGTCGCCCGGGTAGCGGCGACCGGGGGCATGACCGTCGACTCTTTCGGCGACGAGCTCCGCATCGACGGCAAGCCGATCCCCTTCACCAGGAACGGCAAGACCTCCTTCCACAACACCGACAACGATCTCGTGGGCACGCTCATCTGGGGCGACGAGTACTTCGGAACCGAACCTCACCACATCTTCATGAAGGCAGACGGCCGGCACCTGGTCCGCGAAACCGAGGTACACGAGGGAGAGCTCTACCTCCTCGGCGACTTTCGGGCCTACATGGGACAGGACAGCCGTGCCTACGGGGTTGTGGACGCGTCGACGTGCCGCGGTACGATCGTCTTCCGGATCAGTCCCGCGGACGGCCTCGAGCCCCCCCTCGCCCATCGGTATTTCGAGTTGATTCGATAGTGCCGCTTCCGCGTTGCCTGAAGCGCGGTCCGTTCTATGCTCCGCGCGCCGAGGACAACGGAATCGCCCGATGAGAGTCGCTGTCGTACAATTTCCAGGCTCAAATGCCGACTGGGACGCCCTGCACGCGGTGCGCGATGTCCTGGGCGCGGACGCCTGGTACACCTTTCACAAAGAGACCAGTCTGGGTGACGCAGACGCGGTCGTGATCCCGGGTGGATTCTCATACGGGGACTACCTCCGTGCTGGCGCAATCGCCGGCTTCAGCCCCATCGACAACGCGATCCGGGAGTTTGCGGGCCGGGGCGGGCCGGTCCTTGGAATCTGCAACGGCTTCCAGATTCTGACGGAGATGAAGCTCTTGCCGGGCGCGCTAACGCGGAACGCCCACCTTCGCTTCGAGTGCCGTGATGTGCACCTTCGCGTCGAAAACGAGGGCCCGTTCACGGACATGGGCAAAGGCACGGTTCTGCGTCTGCCGATCGCGCACGCGGACGGCCGTTACCACACGACCGACGAGGGTCTCGCCGAGCTCGAGCGCAACGGCCAAATCGCCTTCCGCTACAGCACCCGCAGGGGGGACGCCCCAAACGGCAGCGATGCCAACCCCAATGGCTCGGTCGGCGACATCGCCGGGATATACAACCGCGACAAGAACGTTCTCGGCATGATGCCGCACCCCGAACGGGCAAGCGAAGCCATCCTTGGCAACGACGACGGGCTCGCCGTGTTCCAATCCCTTCGGCGTCACTTGGGGTTCGCATGAGCACGCCAGCCAACTTCCCCGGAGAGCCAGACAGCTCACCCGAAATCGCACGTGAGTTCGGGTTGGCGGGGCACGAATGGGAGCGTGTTCTCAGTACGCTCTCCCGCACACCAAGCTATGCAGAGCTCGGCGTCATCAGCGTGATGTGGTCCGAGCACTGCTCTTACAAATCCTCGCGCATCCACCTCGGACGGCTACCCACGACGGGGCCGCAGGTGGTTCAGGGGCCTGGCGAGAACGCCGGCGCAGTCGACATTGGCGACGGATTCTGCGCGGTATTCAAAATGGAGTCGCACAACCACCCATCCTACATCGAACCCTATCAGGGGGCGGCGACGGGGGTCGGCGGCATCCTGAGGGACGTGTTCACGATGGGCGCGCGGCCGGTGGCGTCTCTCAACTCGCTTCGCTTCGGGCGGCCCGATCACCCCAAGACACCGCATCTGCTCAAGGGCGTGGTCGCGGGCATCGGCGGGTACGGCAACTGCATCGGTGTCCCCACCGTGGGTGGTGAGGTCCAGTTCGACGCCAGCTACGACGGAAACATCTTGGTCAACGCGTTCACGGTCGGCATCGCCAAAACCGAAGATCTCTTCTTCGGAGTCGCCGAGGGCGTTGGCAATGCGATCATCTACGTCGGGGCCAAGACCGGCCGCGATGGCATTCACGGCGCGACGATGGCCAGCGCCGAGTTCGGCGAGGAGACAGACAGCAAGCTCCCCACAGTGCAGGTGGGAGACCCGTTCATGGAGAAGCTACTCCTCGAAGCCTGCCTCGAGATCTTCGCGACCGACTGCCTGGCGGGCGTGCAAGACATGGGGGCGGCGGGCCTGACGTCCTCGTCGGTTGAGATGGCGGACCGCGCCGGCAACGGTATCGAGCTCGACCTCGACGCGATTCCGCGACGCACCAAGGCGCTCAGCCCGTACGAGATGCTCTTGAGCGAATCGCAAGAGCGAATGCTCATGGTTGCGAAAAGCGGGCGCGAGCAAGAGGTATTCGACCTGTGTGCCAAGTGGGACTTGGATGCGTCCATCGTCGGACGCGTCACGGACACCGGCCGCTTCGTCTGTAAGGCCACCCCCGGGTACGACCCATTCGACGGCACCGGCCGACCTGATCCCGTCGTCGTGGTCGATCTCCCTGTCGACCTTCTGACGAACGCAGCCCCGAAATACGACCGACCTCAAGAGGCGCGCCCCGAGAGGGCTTCCGTGCCGGCAACCACTGGCGACGCCCCGGATGACCTCGGTGCCGAGCTGGTGCGCTTGATCGGCTCCCCCAACATCGGAAGCCGGTCTTGGATTTGGCGCCAGTACGACCACATCGTCCGCGACGGCACCGTCATTGGTCCCGGCGAAGGCGACGCGGCGGTGATTCGCGTGTTTTGCGAAGACGCGTCGGGGACGCGCGAGAAGTTTCTCGCGGTATCCTGCGACTGCAACGGCCGGCACGTGGAGCTCGACCCGTTCGGCGGAGCCGCGATGGCCGTCGCGGAGTGCACCCGCAACATCGT
>CBDURI010000166.1:0-6214 GCA_965369435.1 uncultured bacterium | reverse complement strand
GGAAAACCGATGCAGAATGCCGCCCGAAGGCAGACCGATAGCCCCCGCGTAAACACAAGCCCAGCTTAGGGTTCTGGACTGCGGTTAACTGTAACCGGAACCACTTTGTGAACGGTCACTTGTAGTGGCGCGGCGTCGGCAGGCGGGCGCGCGGCTTTGGAGAGATCGTCCAAGAGCTCGGTAAGCTGCTGCCGCAGACCGAGCAGCTCGGCGCGCAATGCAACTTCGCGTTGCGCGCGGGGCTCGGGAGGACTGCTCACCTGATGACGTCCCAAGTCGCGGATGCGCTTACGTGCGCCTGGAATTGTGTAGCCCTCGTCGTGGAGGAGCTGGCGAATGAGCATCGCGAGCTCGACATCCCTACGGCTGTACTGACGATGGGCGCCGCGCGTCTTTTTGGGACGCAGCGCGGGGAACTCGGTTTCCCAATAGCGGAGGGCGTGGGGTTTGACGCCGACGATGTCCGCGACCTCGCCAATCTTGAAGAATAGCTTGTCTGGTAGTTGGGTGCGCCGTGTCATGGTTCGAGCTTAGAACCCTTCTGCTGAACCGGTGCCGTCCTCGTCGGAGCGGTTTGGATTGAGCACTGTTTTGAGTACTTGGCTGGGCTTGAACGTCAGCACGCGTCGTGCGCTGATCGGAATTGGGGCGCCCGTCTGCGGGTTTCGGCCGATGCGCTCTTTCTTGGCGCGCACCACGAAATTTCCGAACCCCGAGATTTTGATCTTCTCTCCTTCGGCGAGAACGTCTTTCATCGTATCGAAGACGGCCTCGACGACCTCCGCCGCCTCTTTCTTCGAAAAGCCCCCAACCTTCTCGTAGACGGCATCGATGATTTCCGCTTTCGTCATTAGCGGGAGGGAACCACAAATCGGTTTGAATCTCAAGGGTTTGGCGCAGGGTCGGCGAGAGAAAGTGTGGATTCTCACACATGGCGCGCGATTGCTAGCGGATGGTCGCTTCGAAGCGATCGCCTGCGAGTCTCGCGAGTGATGCATGGACTTTATCAACCCGTTTGTCGGTCAATGTCCCCTCGGGGTCGCGGTATGTCACGCGGAAGGCGAGACTGCGATGCCCGTCCGGGATCTGGTCACCCCGATACAAATCGAACAGCTTGACCGATTCGGCCAGGCCCTTCGACGCCTCTCGGAGCGCGTCGGCGATCTCGCCCGCACTGAACTCGTCGCGTACCAGCATGGCGATGTCCCGCGCCACCGCCGGGTACTTCGGTAGGCCACGTGCCTGCGTCGGGCCAAGCTCTTGGGACAGCGCATGAAGCGCGGGCACGTCGAGCTCCGCATAGATGACTCGGCCGATGAGCCCGAGGTCATCACCAACGTCGGGGTGCATTTCTCCGACGAACCCGATCGGACGCGATTCGAGCGTGACGAGAGCGGATCGCTTCGGGTGCAGAAAGGCCGGCACGTCGCCAGGGCTCAGATCGGGCGTCTGGCCAAACACACGCCCGACGATCGCTTCTATGACACCCTTGCCGTCGTACAGATCGAACGATTTGTCGTCGCCGATCCAACTCGAACGTTGGCCAGCCAGCGCTACGGCGAGCACGGTGTCTTCGCGAGGCAGGGCGTCTTCAGCCGGCTGGAACGTGCGCGCGAGCTCGAAGAGCCGGACTTCGGTCGCGCCATGACGCTGGGCGCGTGTCGCCGCCTCGGTGAGACCTGGCAACAACGAAGTTCGCATCACTGCGCGTTCTTCGGACAATGGATTCGCGAGCGCAACGGCGTTCGTCGACACGCGCGCCTTGCGTAGGTCATCAACCGACAAGAACCCGTAATTGATAGCCTCGAAGAGGCCGGAGGTGACGGCTGCATCACGCAATTCATCCACGAATTTGAGGAGGCTCGCGGTGCCCGTCTCGGATGGATGAACGCGGGGCACGGCAGTCGGAATCTGTTCGTAGCCGCGCACGCGTGCGACCTCTTCGATGAGATCGACCTCGCGACCGAGGTCTGGACGCCAGCTCGGTGCTTCGACGGTGATGGCATCGTCACTCTGATCGACGACGCGGCATCCCAGCAACTCGAGGATGCGGAGGCTCTCGTCCTTCGACACCGGAGTACCGAGCAACCGGGCGGCTCGCGCGGGACGGAAATGAATCGATTTGGGTTCATACGCGGTGGCGATGCGATCGATGGCCGTAGTTGCGGCGGCACCACCACCGAGCTCCGCGATCAGGGCCGCGGCGCTGGCGAGCACACGCGGGACAGCTTGCGGATCAACACCTCGCTCGAATCGGTGGCTCGAATCGGTTTGCAGGCCAAGACGCCGGGACGTGCGGCGAATCGACCTGGGGTCGAAGTACGCACACTCGATGAGAACGTCCGTGGTGTCGTCCCTGATCTCGGTGTCGAGACCGCCCATCACACCGGCCAAAGCGACCGGGCGTTCGCCGTCACAGATCAAAAGATCGTCGTCGGTGAAGGTGCGCTCGATACCGTCGAGGGTTGCCATCTTCTCGCCGGCCGCGGCCCGACGGACGATGATCTTGGAGCCGCTCAGCCTGGCGAGGTCGAAACCGTGAATCGGATGGCCCCACTCGAGCAGGATCAAGTTCGTCGCGTCGACTACGTTCGAAAGCGCTCGGAGGCCGAGGTTGTGGAGCCGGTAGCGGAGCCAGAACGGGGATGGAGCGATTTTGACACCCGACACGAGCGCAGCGCCATACCTCGGGCAGCGATCGCCATCGGCGACCTCGATCGAGATCTCGGGGAGCTTCGGGGCGGCGACCGGCTCGCTCTCGGTGTCCCACAGAGAGGTGAGCTTCGTCGTCGGCTCGCCGGACTGGAAGGCGCTACCGGCGGCAAAGCTTCGGCTGGGTCCGGCCGCTTTGCGCGGCTGGTAGCCGGTGCCGAAAAGGACCCCGATTTCACGCGCGATCCCGACGTGGCCGAGGCAATCAGGACGATTGGGAGTGAGGCCGACGTCCAGAATGACATCGTGAAGGTCGAGCGCGTCCGCCACGCCGGTGCCCGGAAGCGCGCCGTTGGCCGCATCGACGACGAAGATCCCCTCGGCACCGAGGCCGATCTCGAGCTCGGTTTCGCTGCAGATCATGCCGTTGGATTCGACCCCGCCGAGTTTGCGGGGGGCGATCTCCACGCCGTTGGGCAGCACGGCCCCTGAGCGAGCAAACAGAATGCGGCCGCCGGGCTCGGGCACGTTCGACGCCCCGCACACGACCTGATGCTCGTCCTCGCCGTCGAAGACCGTGACGAGGGTCAGCTTGTCCCTCTTGGGATGCGGGCTCTTGGCGCGAACCTCGGCGATCACGACGCCGGATAGGTTGGCGCCCTTTTCTTCCATCGCTTCGACTTCGAGACCCGCAAGGGAAATACGGTGCGCGACCTCGGCGACATCCGCGTCGACGGGACAGAGCTCTTGCAACCACCGAAATGAAACCAGCATTGCCTTTCCTAAAACTGCGACAAGAACCGAACGTCGTTCTCGTAGAGGAGCTTGATGTTGGGGATGCCGTACTTGAGCATGGCGATGCGGTCGAGCCCCATGCCGAACGCAAAGCCTGTGTACTTCTCCGGGTCGTAGCCGACGTTCTCGAATACGACGGGGTGAATCATACCGCAGCCGAGGATCTCCATCCAACCGGTGCCTTTGCAGACGCGGCACTCTGCGGTGCGCGCGCGGTCGCCTTCCCACGCACGGCAGAAGACGCAGCTCATGTCGACTTCGCCACCGGGTTCGACGAACGGGAAATAGCTCGCGCGGAAGCGAACCGCGATGTGTTCGTCGAAGAGACGGCGAAGGAACAATGTGAGCACGCCTTTGAGCTCGGCGAAGGTGACGTCCTCGTCGACGAGGAAGCCTTCGAGTTGGAAGAACATCGGCGAGTGGGTGGCGTCGTCGTCGCGCCTGTAGACGGCGCCCGGTGACACGATCGCCAGCGGAGGTTCCCGCTTCAACATTTCGCGGATTTGAACCGTCGACGTCTGGGTACGCAGCAGGACGCTTTGCGCGTCGGAGGAGCGGTTGCCCTCGATGAAGAAGGTGTCGTGCTCATCCGTTGCGGGGTGGTCTGGAGGGAAGCCAAGCTTGTCGAAGCAGTTTTCATAGAGCTCGACCTCGGGGCCGTCGGCGATGTCGAAACCGAGCGAAACGAAGATCTGGAGTACCTCGTTGCGGACACGCGTGATGGGGTGCAGCCGGCCCGGCATCTGCCAGCGACCGGGCAAGGTCACATCGAGCGCGGGACCCGTGAGCTCCGCTTCGCGAGCGCCGCGATGAATGGCCTGGAGGGCATCATCGAAGGTTGCCTGCACCTCTTGCTTGAGCGCGTTGGCGGCCTGGCCGAGCTCACGGCGGCGGTCGCCAGGCAACTTCGGCATGAGCTTGAGGAGCTTCGTTAGCTCGCCTTGCGGCCCCACGTAGCGCGCGTTGATCAGTCGGAGCTCGGGCTCGTCGCCCGCGGCGCGCAAGGCCTCCGCGTAGGCGCCGCGGATATCGGCAAGCCCTTCCTCGAACGTGTGAACCGCATCAGGCTCTGCCATTGCGCGTCCCGGGCGTCTTAATCGATGGCGTCGACGACGGCTTTGAAACCGCCTGGATCGGCGACCGCAATCTCTGCGAGCACCTTGCGATCGAGTTGGATGTTCGTGCGCTTGAGGCCCGCGATGAACTGGCTGTAGTTCAGGCCGTTGATGCGCGTCGCAGCATTGATGCGCGTGATCCACAGGCGGCGGAAGTCACGCTTCCTGGTGCGGCGATGCCGATATGCATCCTCCCACGCGTTGTGAACCTGTTCGATCGCGACGTGAAAGGCCTTGCGGCGTGCGCCGTAGTAACCTTTCGCGTGCTTGAGCAACCGATTGCGGCGGCGTCGGGCTTTGAAACCTCGTCTTACTCTAGGCATCTGCGTTCTCCTTAAAAGTCTTAGAGCTCGTAAGGAACCAAACGCAGGATGCGCGCTTCGTCGCTAGGATCGACCATGGAGTTCTTCTTGAGCTTCCGAAGTCGATTGGCGGACTTTCCACGCATCATGTGCTGCTTGCCGGCCGTGGAACGACGAATCCGCCCCCCACCCGTGGCCTTGAACCGCTTCGCGGCAGCACGCTTTGTTTTCATTTTAGGCATTTGACTGTCCTCACTTGAAGCTCCCCAGCCAGCGGCAACCGCGGCGGGAGAGCGGAGAGCACGCTGTCTAGCGCGGTGCGGGAAGCAGTCAAGCGGGGGGGATTACGGGGCTAATCCGTGGCCGGAGACCCAGAGCGGGGGGCGAGCGCCCAGACCCGGAGGGGCGGGCCGATGTCTGCGTTCCTGAATGGCTATGTCCCGCAAATGCCCTCCGGGACCTGGCATTCAAACACATCTTCCCAGCCGGTGAGCAGGATCGCCGAGGGCATGCAGTAGCAGTTCTCAGGATTCGAGGGGTGGTAGGTGCAAGAAGGGGCATCGTAGCCATGAAGGCACCCGCCGCACGACACGAACTCCCGGGGCTGGGCGAGGCAGTCTGCAGCGTCCATGCCTGGCTGCCAAAGCGACCCGTGGACCGGTTCGCATTCCTCGCTCAGCTCGCACTCGGACTCGCTCAAGGCCTGGCACGCCAAGTCAATCGACTCGTTATCCTCGCCGCAAGGGTCGGGGCTCCCCGCAGAACCGCCACTGCCCGCGGTGCCTCCAGTGCCTCCAGTGCCTGGCACACTGTCACCGCACGCAACAGCAAGGAGGATCCCGAAGCTAAGGCAAAGCGCAGTACCGCGTGTCACGACGACCTCATGGCGGATTAGTGCCATGGTGCGGGCGGCGGTGCCAGGGAAGCCCCATGGGCGACACGCCGGAGTTTGTGCGGTCAGCGGGAGAGTAGCTGCACGACCTCGGCTAGGCGTGCTTCGGTGTGCTCTCCGGCGATGATTCCCAGCCGCTCCCCAGCGGCCCCGAACACCCCTACCGAAATCGTTGCGCCTGCTGGGAAGCCCAAGTCTGAATACACCCTGCCCTTCCAGTCGCAAAGGACCGGAACGTTTGGAAGCTGCTCGGCCAATCCCTTAGTGACCATGCCCTTCGGTACGAAAAATGGAAGGCGCTTGAGGTCACTGAGGCCAACGATACGAGTCCCTTGCGGAACTCGCCCACGCAAGGCGTGCTCCCATGCCTGCATCGCATCAGGCGCCTTCCGCTGGGCGCCAGCGAGGATCACGACCGGACCGTCCCCAAAGACGTCACCCCGCCGATGCGTGTGTCC
>CBDURI010000165.1:0-6272 GCA_965369435.1 uncultured bacterium | reverse complement strand
GACGTCGAGCCCGTGGCGGAGGGTGAAGAGTGCGATGAAGGCGAGCAGGGCGCGGAAGGTGAAAACTCGAAACCCGAAGAACCCCAAGCAAATTAGTCCGTACGATCCTGGAAATGTGTAATCCGGGGAACAACGCGCTATCTTTACAGGGGCAACTGAGGGAGCGTTTTCATCGGGGGTAGGGGAGTGTGAGTAACGGACCCGTCATTGGGATCGACCTAGGTACGACAAATTCCGTGGTTGCCATCGCCGATCAGCCCGGCGGGCGGGTTCTCGCGGACAGCGACGGAGTGAACCTCATCCCCTCAGTCGTTTCGTTTCATCCGAGCGGTGATGTGCTGGTGGGTGGCTCCGCGAAAGAGCGCCGCCTGCTCGACGCACAGAACACCGTGTACTCGGTCAAGCGACTCATCGGGCGGCCCTACACGAGCTACGAGGTCAAACAAGCCCAAGAGCGGTTCGCGTTCGAGCTTTCCGAAGGCCCGAGCGGTGGCGTGTTGGTCACCGCGCGAGGCGAGACGTACACGCTGAGCGAGATTAGCGCGTTCGTCCTTCGGCACGTCCGAAAGGTCGCCGAGGAGGCATTGGGCCAGGAGTGTCGCCAGGCGGTAGTGACGGTGCCCGCCAACTTCAACGAGCTTCAGCGAAGTGCGACAAAGGCCGCGGGGCGTGTTGCCGGCCTCGATGTGTTGCGCATCCTCAACGAGCCGACCGCTGCCGCGCTCGCCTACGGCTACAACAAGACTTCGACCGAGCGCGTGGCGGTCTACGACCTTGGCGGCGGCACCTTCGACATCACGATCTTGCAGCTCGCGGGTGACGTATTCGAGGTGTTGGCGACGGCGGGTGACACCTTTCTTGGCGGCGATGATGTCGATATCTGCGTCGCAGACCATATGGCCGCGCAGTTTCTCGAAACGCATCGGTATGACGCGCGCCAGGACGGGCAAGTGTACGAACGGCTGCGCGCGGCAGCGGAGTGGGCGAAGATACAGCTCTCGGCCAAGCCGGACGTGAAGCTCTGCATCGAGGAGCTCGCCTATGGTGATGGGGGCGCGGCGCTCAATTTGGACTACGCGCTCACGCGCCAGCAGCTCGAGCAGATGCTTCATCCGCTCGTGGCGCGTAGCTTCGATGTCTGTGAAGACGCGATGAAAGCAGCTGGCCTGCGTCCGACCCAGCTCGACAACGTGATTTTGGTGGGCGGCTCGACGCGGATTCCACTGCTTCAACGGATGGTCGCGGAGTACTTCGGCCGTAAACCACTCGTGAACATCGATCCGGACTTGGTCGTCGCACAGGGCGCGGCGCTTCAGGCGCGGTCACTATCGGCTCCCCTGCGCAAAGCCGCGCTCGGCAAAGTCGAGCTCAAGAAGGTGGCGCAGCCCGGCACCGGCAATCACGGCATCGTCAGCGAGGAGGGTTTCGAGGACGAGATCACCAACATGGGTGACCGGCCGCCGCTCCCGCCGCCCCCGGTTGCGCGGGCGGCTCGCAAAGCGACCCTGCAGGGGCAGGCGCCACCGCCGCCTCCGGTCGAACTCAAAAATTCTGGTGACCTGCGGCCGGACGACGGCGTCCTCGACACGCCGACGCGCTCACGCGAGGAGCCTCTCGAGAATCAGCCCACCCGCGTCGGCGAGGCGGTCGACCCACTCGACTTCCAGGCCACACGGATGGCCGACGCCTCCGGGCTGTTGATGCAGATTGCGAGCTCAGCAGGGGATGACGCCGAGGAGCTTGGGGATGAGCCATCGGGCTTGATGATCGAGCTCGGCGACGATGCGTTCGGTGGCGAGTCTGATGTGCCTGCCGACGAAGCAGCGCCGCCCCCGGCTCCACTCGATCTCGCGAGCTCGGCGCCGGCGGAACTCAGGGCCGCTCTCGACGAGGACATCCCGACGCTAACGGGCGCGGTCGCGGTAGGTGAGGTGCCTACGACGCCGTTGCTCCTCGACGTGACACCGCTATCGCTCGGCGTCGAAACCGTAGACGGCTACTGCGAGCACATCATCCGCCGCAACTCTGCGATTCCGGCAGGGCAAACCAAGATGTTCACCACGGCGCGGGACCGGCAGGAGGCAGTCGTCGTTCGCATCTGCCAGGGCGAGGCGCGCCAGATTTCGGGTAATCAGCTCCTCGGCGAAGTCGTCCTCGAGGGACTACGGCCGGCCGCTCGTGGAAAGGTCCAAATCGCGGTCCGTTTCATGATCGACGCCGACGGCACCCTCCAGGTGAGGGCGCAGGATGTCGGCACAGGCCAGCAACAGCAGATCGCGATCAAGCTCATCGGTGAGCTGCCTGAAGAAGAGATCGAAGAGCTCACCAAGCGCCACGAGGCGAAGCTCGGTTAGACGATGTCCGGCGGAGACGAAGCCCTCGACTACTACCGGCTGCTCGGAATCATCCGCACGGCCACCGCCGACCAGATTCGCTCCGCGTTCCATCGCTTCGCTCGCGAGCACCATCCGGATAGGTTCATCGGTATGCCCGAGGACAGCGAGCGGCACACTGAACTCTATCAGCATGGGAGCGAGGCGTATCGCGTGCTCTGCGATCCAATGAAGCGCAAGATCTACGACGAAGGTCTCGCTCAGGGAGTCGTCCGCTATGCCGAGGACCGTGCCCAAGAGAAGCGACGAACGATGCGGCCGCCCGGCGGCGTGGTGCTGCGTTCCAGCAAGGCCCGGGTGTTCTTCACGCGCGCGCACAAGGCGATGAAATCTCAGGACTGGGCGCAGGCGAAGCTCAACCTCCAAATGGCGATCCACAACGAGCCCGATAACGAGGGGCTCAAGGCCAAGCTCGAAGAAGTTCTTCAACAGATGAAGTCGCGCTAGTCTGGTAGCTCGGAAAGAATTCCGGGCTATGGTAGTGGCGTCATGGGACGAACAGCGGCGATAGAACGTCGGACCAACGAGACCGAGATCCAAGTGGAGCTCGATCTCGATGGAAGCGGCCAATACCAGGTGGAGACCCCGATCGGGTTTCTCACACACATGGTAGAGCAGCTCGCCAAGCACGGGCTCTTCGACCTCAAGGTGCGCGCCCTTGGCGACACGCACATCGACGGGCACCACACCACTGAAGACCTGGCGATCGTGCTGGGGCAGGCATTCGCCAAGGCCTTGGGCGACAAGGCAGGGATCCGCCGTTTCGGCTCGGCCACGCTGCCGATGGATGAGGCGTGTGTCACCTGCGCGCTGGACTTGTCGGGACGGCCCTATTTCGTGTGGGCGGTGACGCTGCAGAAGGCCAAGATTGGCGACTTTGATTCGGAGCTTGCCGAAGTGTTCTTCGAGGGTTTCGTGCGCGGCAGCCAATGCAACCTGCACATGCGCCAACACGCAGGCGACAATCTGCACCACGTGATCGAAATCAGCTTCAAGGCGTTCGCACGCGCGCTTCGGCAGGCGACCGAGATCGACCCGCGTGTCGTGGGTGTGCCGTCGACCAAGGGCACGCTCGTCGAATGACTGCCGGCCGGGTGGCGATTGTAGATCTGGGCCTCGGGAATTTGCACAGCGTGACGAAGGCATTCGAGCGCGCGGGCGCCAATGCCGAGCTCAGCTCCGACCCGGACGTCTTGCTGCGCGCCGATCGCTTGGTCATGCCGGGCCAAGGCGCCTTCAAGGAGTGCGCTCACGCGCTGGCGGGTGAAATCGGCGAGGCGGTGAGAACGTGGATCGACAGCGGTCGCCCATACCTTGGCATCTGCCTGGGGATGCAAGCGTTGTTCGAGTCGAGTGAAGAGGCACCCGGTCAGAAGGGCCTCGGCATTTTCCCGGGGACCGTGAAGCGGTTCACGCACGACTTGCGCGATGCAGAGGGCCGTCGGCTCAAGGTGCCCCACATCGGTTGGAATCAGATCGAGAGCACGCATCCCGTGTTTGAGAACGCCGAGTGGTACTACTTCGTACACAGTTACTACTGCGTCCCCGCGGACGAAACCCTCGTCGTGGCCACCACTGATTATGGCGCGCCGTTCTGTTCGGCGATCGCGCGCGACAATGTGATCGCGTGCCAGTTCCATCCCGAGAAGAGTCAGCATGCGGGCGCGCGTGTCATCGCGCACTTCCTGGGAGATGTCTCGTGGAGTTGATTCCCGCGATTGATTTGCTCGATGGCAAGGTCGTACGCTTGCATCAGGGCAAGTACGACGAGGTCACCGTGTACGACGATGATCCGGTGGGCATGGCCAAGCGGTTCGAGAATGAAGGAGCCCAGAGGCTTCACGTGGTCGATCTCGAGGGCGCGCGCAGCGGTGCGCCTGCGCACGTCGCGATCATTGAGAGCATCCTTCGGGAGACCCACCTTCAAGTGCAGGTTGGTGGTGGCGTGCGAAACGAAGCCGTCGCCGCACAATGGATGGATGCCGGCGCCTCTCGGGTCGTGCTCGGCACCGTGGTCGTCAAGGCGCCAGAGGTCGCGCGGACGATCTGTGACCGATACCCCAGGGGGGTCGTCATGGCGCTCGATGCGCGCGACGGGAAGCTCGCGGTCGAGGGTTGGCAGGAGCAGAGCGAGCAGGACGTCGTCGAGCTCGCCAAAGAAGTCGATGGGTGGAGCATCGGCGCCATCCTCTTCACCAACATCCACAAAGACGGCACCCGTGAGGGGCCGGACGTCCAAGGCACCGCGGGCTTGCAGTCGCACGTCGAGACGACCGTCATCGCCTCGGGAGGGATTGGCGCCCTCGACGACCTGCGCGCGTTGTCCGCCGCCGGGGTTCGCTCGGCCGTCTGCGGACGCGCGCTCTATTCGGGCGTCTTCACATTGTCGGAGGCGTTCTCGGCGCTACAAGAGGGCTGATGCTGGCCAAGCGAATCATCCCCTGTCTCGACGTCAAAGACGGCCGCGTCGTCAAGGGCGTCAACTTCGTCGGTCTCCGCGATGCGGGCGACCCGGTCGAGTCCGCTCAGCGCTACAGCACGGCCGGGGCGGACGAGATCACGTTCCTCGATATCACCGCTTCGCACGAGAACCGCCGAACCCTGTTCGACCTGGTCGACCGCACCGCCACGACCGTCGCGGTGCCTCTGACCGTGGGTGGCGGGGTGCGGGAGCGGCGGGACGTGAGCGAGCTTCTGCATGCCGGCGCTGACAAAGTGTCCATCAACAGTGCCGCCGTGGCCAACCCTACCTTCATCAAGGACATGGCCGAGGCGTACGGCGCGCAGGCCATCGTGGTGGCCATCGATGCCAAGCGCGTGCCGGGAGAAACCGACACATGGACCGTGTATACGCATGGTGGGAGGCGTGACACGGGGCTCGATGCGATCGCCTGGGCCAAGCGGATGGCCGACTACGGCGCCGGGGAGATCCTGCTGACCAGCATGGACCGCGATGGAACTCGGGACGGCTATGATCTGCTGTTAACTCGCGCGGTTGTGGACGCAATCTCGATTCCCGTTGTAGCTTCCGGCGGAGTGGGGACGCTCGCGCACGTGCACGAGGGTCTCGCAGCCGGAGGGGCGGATGCGGCGCTTGCAGCTTCTATCTTTCACGACGGTCACTACACTGTGGCCGAGGTCAAGGAATACCTCCTCGACCATGGGGTATGTGTGCGGCCGCCAGAGCCGGACTGAGGGGAAGCGATGAGCAGAGACGTCGGCGTGGGCCAACTGGTGGAGGAGCTGGAGCAGCGCGGCGATCGTCTCCCGTTCGAGATCGGCGCCTTCGTCGCCCTGGAGGCTTGCGAGGGGCTTCTTCAGGAATCGGTGAAGCTAGTGGCGGACGACGTCCGCGTGACCTTGGATGGCTCGGTGGTGGTTGCTGGCTCGGCACAACGGGCCGAGCCCGACGAGGCCGCGCGATCGTTGGTGTCGGTTCTCGCACGACTCCTGGTCGCGGCGGGTCCGGGCGTCCCTCCCTATCTCCTGCAACTCGTCCATGAGACCGAGACCGGGCAGAACCCACGCGACCTTCGTCACCTTCATGACGCCATTGAGGCATCGCTAATTCCGATCAACCGCGGAGCATCGCGCCGCGTGCTCGCCCGTCTCGTCCGCGAAAGCGATCGGCCACCCGCGCCAGAGGTCCCGCAAGTCGACCCGCGGGAGCTCGACGCAGAGCTAGACGAGCTGCTGCGTGATCCCGCCTCACGAACGCTGGAGCCGGCCCAGGCGAGCTCGCCATCACAGGAAGACGAAGGCCCCATCACCGAACGCATCCGAATGCCGAGGGGGAGGGACACTGACACCGGCACCGGCACTGACACTGGCACTGGCACTGGCACTGGCACTGACACTGACACTGACACTGACACTGAC
>CBDURI010000164.1:0-6338 GCA_965369435.1 uncultured bacterium | reverse complement strand
CACCACTAACATTGTACGTTCCATGTTCCGCCTCCTCATGGGAGCCTCCCACCGTCAGCATGCGAAGCGCTATACGTAATAGTTAACGCCTCACGCACAGGTCACGTGAGATGGCATCACGAAACCTCAACCCGGGCTAGGTCGTTGTCACCCTTACGATTCGGACTGTTGGCGCATGAGGTCCGCTTGGTGGTGGGTGCGCAGGGATGTGAAAAGGGGCGCGAGGTCGCCCTGCAGGACTTGCTCTAGGTTGTGGAGGGTGAGTTGGATTCGGTGGTCGGTGATTCGGTTTTGCGGGTAGTTGTAGGTGCGGATTTTTTCGGAGCGCTCGCCGCTGCCTACCATGCCGCGGCGCTCGGAGCTGATTGCGCTGGCTTGGGCTTCGCGTTCGATCTCGAGGAGCTTGGCCGACAGGATCTGCATGGCCTTGGCCTTGTTTTGATGCTGTGAGCGCTGTTGCTCGGAGCGGACCATGATGCCGCTTGGGATGTGTTTGATCTGTACGGCGGACAGCGTGCGATTCACGTGCTGGCCCCCGGGGCCGCCTGCGGCCGTCGCGGAGATCTGGAGGTCTTTGGGGTCGATGTGAACCTCGTCGACGTCATCGACTTCTGGAAGAACCGCAACGGTGGCGGTCGAAGTGTGGATGCGCCCCTGTGACTCGGTAGCCGGAACGCGCTGCACTCGATGCACGCCGCCTTCGAAGCGAAGCTGCGAATACACGTTGTCGCCAGAGACCGCGGCGATCACCTCTTTGAGGCCGCCCGCCGAGGCTTCGCTCATCGACATGACTTCGACCTTCCAGCCACGCGTCTCCGCGTATCGCGAATACATCCGAAATAGATCTGCTGCGAAAAGGGCGGCTTCCTCGCCCCCGGTGCCGCTCCGAATCTCGAGGATCGTGTCTCGCTCGTCGTTGGGATCCTGCGGCAAGAGCAGAAGGTTGATCGAGGCTTCGAGCCGGTCGCGCTCGGCTTCGAGAGCCGGGATCTCGTCCGCCGCAAGCTCGCGGAGATCCGGATCGGAGAGCGCCTCCTTATGCCCAGCGAGGTCCTCGAACACTTGGCAGTAAGTCCCGTAGGCCTCCACCACCGACTGCAGCTCCGCACGCTCTTTGGTCAGCCTCGTGTACCGTTTGGCGTCGGACACCACGTTGGGCTGGCAGAGCAGCTCTTCGATCTCTCGATAGCGAGCCGACAACGACTCGAGCTTGTCGGTGGGAAGCATGTTTAGGCCGCGCGGGGGGCGCTCAAGGAGCCATTGTCGCTCAATACTTCCTTGAAGCGAGCGAAACTCGCAAAGACAATCGGTTCCTCGCCGTGTGGCTCGTCGTCTTGAACGCGGTCGCGCCAAGCGGCGGCTTCCATGGCAGCGATGGCGATCTCGACGTGGTCGTCGTCCGGCAGCCGCGTGGTGATCTTCTGGAACAGAAAACCGGGGTAGAGCACTACCCTGCGCCAGCCGGTCGTGCAGTACCGCGCGCTGAGCCTCTGGAATTCGTAGGAAATGGCAGCGATAATTGGCAGAAGACCGATGCGCATGGTGAGCAACGCGACTTGACCCAACCACCCTTCGACGTCGGGCATGAGCAGCGGCGCCGCGAGAGAGCCGAGGATGATCGACACGACGATCACGACGAGTAGAAACGTCGTCCCGCATCGTGGGTGGAGGGTGCTTTGCGCCTGCACGTTCTCGACGGTCAGCGGCAGCCCCTTCTCGTAGGCGTGAATCGTTTTGTGCTCGGCGCCGTGATACTGAAACAGGCGCCGCACATCCGGGATTCGACTGATCGCGAACAGGTACCCGACGAAAATCAGCAGTTTGAAGCCGCCGATCAAAACGTGAAACGCGGTGTCGGTGAGCCCGAGCTCCCACCCGGCTCCCTTCGCAGTGAGGCTGGCGAGAAGTTGCGGCAACGCTACGAAAAGCCCCAGGGCGAGCACGGTCGAAATCACGATCGCCAAGCGCCCCGAACCCTCGTCTTGCGCGAGCTCCTCTTCGGTCATCTGCTGCTCGGCCGAGAACTGCAACGCGGCAAAGCCCATGGTCATCGACTCGACCAACATGGCGACGCCGCGAAACCCGGGAAGCTTCCAGAGCTTCCTCGACCAGGTCGAGCGGTACGGGCCTTCGCGCAGTGCGATGGTGCCGTCGGGCCGTCGAACAGCCACGGTCAGACACCCGGGAGCGCGCATCATCACACCCTCGATGACTGCTTGTCCGCCGATGTACGGCTGGGCCATCGTGGCCACAATGACGCTTTTGCGGAGCGGAATGCCGTTGAGGGGCACGGCGGCCTAATTGTCGGCGGACGCCTCGGGCGTCGCCTCGGGCGTCGCCTCGGCTGCCTTGCCTTTGCCCGCCTTCCCGTACTTCTTGCGGAAGCGCTCGATGCGACCCTCGGTGTCCATCAGCTTCTGCTTGCCCGTGTAGAACGGGTGGCATGCCGAGCAGATGTCCACATGATCGATGTTCTTGGTCGAGCGCATCTGGTGCGACGCGCCGCAAGCGCAAGTCACGGTGATCACGTTGTATTCAGGATGGATATCGGGTTTCATTGCTGTCGTGCTCCGTCGCTGAGCGAGGCCGCCGTATGTAGCCCAGGAGACCCCAGTCGGCAAATCATTGGGCCGAACGGCCCCTAGCGCAAGGCCGGTAGCCGAATAATGTCATGATCTCAGTGGATTAGATGCTTCACGCCGAGTTCCTAGCGGTGAGACAGCCGCCACGTTAGGTTGCCCGCGTGACGATGAAACCGACTGGAACCGCACGCCCACTCCTCGCGGCCTCCATGGCAGCAGCGATGCTGGTCGTGTCCGGGTGCTCGACGACAAAACCTCAAGCTGAGCCGATGGCGAAGAAGGCTTCCCCGGCGCCAGCGCCACCGTCACAAGCCACGGTGGCTCCGAGACTCGTGGTGTTGATCGTGATCGACCAACTCGGCTCATGGGTGCTCGACCAACAGCTGCGCCTGCTTCCGAGTGGCAGCGCCATCCGCCGCGCCTACGAAGACGGCGCATCTCACATCGCAGAGTTCCCGTATGCCTCGACGCAGACCGCGCCCGGGCACGCTTCGCTCACTACCGGCGTAACTCCTGCAGTGCATGGGATCGTCGCAAACGCGGTTTACTCTCCTGAGCACGGCTGGAAGAAGACCGTCGACGACGGGAAGCACGCCGTACTCGGTAATCCGGATCGCTTTGTGAGTCCTACGCAGCTTCGCGCCGAAACCGTGGGCGATGTCTTGCACCAGCAAAGCGGAGGGAAGGCACGCATCGTTGGCATTTCGATCAAAGGCCGCTCCGCTGTACTGCCGGTCGGTCAGAAGGCCGACATCGCTGTCTTCTACGATGCCGTGGCGCACGCCATGACGACATCGACGTACTATGCGCCCAAACGCAGGCTGCCAGAATGGCTGCGCGACTTCAGAAAAGCCAACCCCGTCGGGCCGCTTCTGCAACTTTGGGAGCCTGCCGATCCCGTGGCGCTCGAAAAGCACCTCGGGCCAGATGCATCGCCCGGTGAGATGTACCCAACCTTCCCCCACGACCCGCGCAACGCGCCGGACCCCTGGTACGCGTTCGCCGGCACACCAGAGTCGAGCGAATACTTGATGGCGGCTGCGTATGCGGTGGTGAAAGCAGAGCAGATGGGCATCGATGACGTACCGGACTTCCTGGTGTTGGGCGTGTCCGGTACGGACATCGTGGGGCACGTCTGGGGCGCACGTTCTTGGGAGTACGCGGACAACCTGCGGCGCGTGGACCGGGCACTGACCCACTTCGTGAGACTTCTCGAGGCACGCGGACCCGTCGCGTTCGTGCTGACCGCGGATCACGGCGTTGCAGAGTTGCCGGAGCGCGCTCGAGCGGAAGGCCGAATGGGAGGTCGCCTGAGCGGGGCGGCTCTCACCTTGGCAGCCGAGCGGGCTGCTGACGCGGCGTTGGGCGGAGGCGACTGGATCGCTGGCTACGTCCCGCCCTTGTTCACCTACACAGACGCGGGCAAGGCGCGCCACAAGGATCTCACCAAGGCACTGCGCAAAGCCATGCCAGACATCGAGGGGGTGAAAGTCGTCTACGACGCGCGAGATGGAGCGAGGTTGCGCTCTAGCAACAGCAAGCTCGAGCGCCTCGTGGGTGCGAGTCTCCCGGACGATCCACCGGGAGACCTCTACCTCGTGACTGAGCCCGGCTGGTTCGACGCGCTTTCTGAAGAGGGCGGAACGAACCACGGAACGCCCTGGGATTACGATCGCCGTGTCCCGGTCCTGATGTGGGGCACAGCGGTCGAACGCAGAACGAGTCAGGATATCTACGATGTGCTGCGCGTCGCCACCACGCTCGCCGCCCTGCTGAACGTGCCCGCGCCCGTCAATGCGCCCGAGAGCCCTTTGCCGGGTGTGATGCGGCTACCTGATTGAGTATGCTCGGGGCATGAAGCTCGTAATCGCACTCGGCAAAGTCGTCGCACTGGCTGCATGGGCCTGGGGCATCCTTTCATACCTCGCACCAACGTCGGTCCCTGAGCCGGGCATCGGCCAGATGGTCTTTCTCGGTTTGCTCGCCATTCACGTCGCTGAAGCGTTCGCGTTCGCCAAAGGCCTAGCCGCGGAAGATGGCGGGACGGTTGGCAGCCATGTCGGCAAGCTCCTGGTTTTCGGCTACTTCCACGTCATGAGCGTCCGGAACGGCTGAGGTTTGCGGCGCCGACGCGATGCGCAATAACTGAGCGATGGGTCAGAAGCGAATTCACCTCGTGGTCCGAGGCCGTGTCCAGGGCGTCTACTTTCGGGCTACCGCGCAACGTGAGGCGCGGCAGCACGGCTTGAGCGGCTGGGTGAAGAACCGGCCCGACGGCTCGGTGGAGGTCGTCGCCGAGGGCGAAGAAGACGACGTGAAAGACTTCCTTGCTTGGTCGCACAACGGCCCGTCCACTGCGCGGGTCGATGCGGTCGACGTCCGGTGGCGAAGCTACACCGGTGAGTACACCGACTTCAGAATCACCCGCTGACGCTCACTGACGTTCGCTGACCTCAGGCTGGGTTGGCGGAGCGGCCGCCGAGCGCCGTGGGGGCCGTTGAGGTCGGCGCCGCGGTCTTCGGTCGGTAGATGATGCCCTCGGGCACGTCTTCATAGTCGATCGTGGGACTCCGGTAGGTGCCGACGACGCGATCCCAGAACGTGAAGTACTGGCCGAGATTGAAGTCGCTGTACCAGTGATGGAGCGTGTGGTGGTCCGTGTAGTTGAGCCACGGCCAACGGAAGAAGCTCACGCGATCGTGAATGCACACCGCCCAGAGCGTCACGAATGTGACCGAGGCGACGTAGACCACCGCGTGCAGCGGGAAGAAGAACGCCGCAATGTGGTGTGGAACCGCCTGGAGAAAGGAATCCATTGGATTGAACGAGAGCGCGGAGTACGGCGTCGGCACAACGTACTTGTGGTGGCGCTCATGAACGTACTTCCAGAGCCACGGGACGCGGTGAAACGCGTAGTGGGTCCAGTAGATGAGCGTCTCGGTGAAGATCAGGAGCAAGACGACCTGCCCGAAGATCCACGCCCAACCGTGATCGCTCACGTCGTAGTACATTTGGGAGTAGTTCTTCGCGATCAGCAGGTGGATCGGAAGCATCAAGGCACCGTTGCCAACGATGCCGATGATCACCCACTTGAGCGCCGACTTCATCTCCTTGGGGTCGAGCTCGTAGTCCGGATGGAAGTGCGCTCGGAACTTCTTGAAGTAGACGTAGTACGCGATGGACGCGATGAGGAAGAAGTACAACATCCCGCCGCCGGCGAAGACGAGAAACATGACGAGAGGGGTGTCCGGTAGGCCCAATAGCTGTGCAATCACAGGGGCCTTAATATCGGCTTCGGCGGGCTTGTAAAGAGACCCGTGGGTCATTGGTGGGCCCCGATATGCGCGAAAACCGAGGGTTTTTCGACTGCGGAGCCATCGTCGCGACGGTTCGCCCCAATCGACTTACCGCTCACCCCCGCTTGAGTACCGTTCAGCCGGTTTCTCGGTCCCCGTCCGCAGATGGTCCTACATTGCCCGACGAAGAGAGGGGGCTCCTGCCCCTCACCTAGGAGAGTACCTTTGCTCGAGACTTACCGTTTCCCGGGGATCCCCATCGGCTGGTTCACGGTGGCCCTCTCTGGAGAGCTTCGTGCGGGGCAGGTCCTGCCACTGAAATACTTCGGCGAAGAGCTGGTCCTCTACCGAACTGAGTCAGGCGAGGCGCGGCTAACCGACGCGTATTGCCCGCACCTGGGCGCACACCTCGGCGCGGGGAAGGTGGAGGGCGAGAACCTTCGCTGCGCATTCCACGGCT
>CBDURI010000163.1:0-6339 GCA_965369435.1 uncultured bacterium | reverse complement strand
GCTCATGACGACGAGCTCGGAGTCCATAGGGGGCGGGTAAACCCGACATTTCTATATTGTGTCTACAGCCGAATTGCGTGGTACTAGATATTATGTCGCGTGACTCGTGGCGCAGACAGGGCCTTTGAAATCAATGCCGATCAGTTAGGGGTGGAAGTGATCGGAATGCTTTGGGAAGTCGGCGTGGGAAGGTTCTGTTAATCGGTCGCCGATGAGATCAGACTGGCCAGCACCGAGGAGGGGTTGGCCCATGTTGCAGGAGATTGTCACTGGTTGTGCGAGTCTAGGTAGACCGCCGGAGCTCGATGCATTTCGCAAGCACCTCCCGCGAGAGTGGATTGAAGAGGCGCTGCGTGCGACAGGCACGGCGACGCTGAGACGAAGACGGCTTCCTGCGGAGCAAGTGGTGTGGCTTGTGCTCGGCATGGCGCTGTTCAAGGACCGGTCGATCACGGACGTGGTGAACAAGCTCGACCTGGCGTTGCCCGGCTCGGGTCACGTGACGGTGGCTCCGAGCGCCATTGCCCAGGCTCGAGCACGGCTGGGACAAGAGCCGGTGCGGTGGCTGTTTGAGCAGTGCGCGAACAAGTGGGCTCATCAAAGCGCCGATGGGGATCGGTGGCGTGACCTAGCGTTGTATGCAGTGGACGGAACGTCCTTGCGTGTTCCCGATTCGGAGGCGAACCGACACGAGTTCGGACTCATTGTCGGTCGCCTCGCACCCGAAGGCAGCGGTTATCCCGTGATGCGAGCGGTCGCGTTGATGGCGCTTCGTTCACACATGCTTGCTGCGGTCGCCTTTGGACCTTGCAAGCACGGCGAGCACACCTATGCGCGGCAACTTTGGGGTGAGATTCCCGACAATTCTCTGACGATTGTGGACCGCGGGTTTCAGGCCTCCAACGTGCTGCACCCGTTGCACCAAGGTGGCGCCAATCGCCATTTTCTGGTTCGTGCGCGCTCGGATACAACGGGCAGAGTGGTCAAGCGCACCACCCACACCGATGAGCTCGTGGAGTTTACGATATGTGCGGCCACACGACGAAAGGAGCCGACGCTGCCCTTGCATTGGAGGGTGCGTCGTATTCGCTACCGGATAAAAGGCGGCAAGGAGCAAATGCTGCTGACCTCGTTGCTGGACCCAACGAAGTATCCGGCCAAAGAGATCGTCGCTCTGTATCACGAGCGATGGGAAATCGAGATGGGCTTCGATGAGCTCAAGACCGACATGCTCGAGCGCAACGTCCCGATGCGAAGTCAAACTCCGCAGGGAGTGCGTCAGGAATTGTGGGGCGTCCTTCTAGCGTACAATCTCGTGCGTCGCGAGATGGAGCAAGTCGCAAAGGAAGCGAACGTGAGCCCTCTGAGGATCAGCTTCATCGCGTCCTACCGATTCATTCGTGACGAGTTTCTTTGGTGCGCAGTGGCTCAGCCAGGAGCCATTCCCGCGCACCTCAAACGCTTGAGGGAACAACTGTCGCTCTTCCTCTTGCCAAAGAGACGCTCTGCTCGCCGCTACCCCAGAGCGGTCAAACGAAAATCCAGTCAGTATCCTTCAAAACGCAGGGGCAAACCGCCCCAGGGCTCCTAAGTGAATGGCATTGCCTTTGAAATCGCTATGCCCCCCGCGGACGATTCTGTTGCGGCGACTTCTGCGGCGGCCTCGGGGCTATCGTCGATCCGCAGGTGCTCGTCTCGCGGCGGCTCGATGGTGGGGTCTTCGAGGGGGAGGGCGCCCACGCGGGGGGCCTCCTCGACCGCCGCGTCCTCGACGCCGGCGTCCTGCGCGCCGGCGGGCGTCCCAGAGCCGAGGACGACGAACGCCAGTACCGTTGATATCGCTCGCAGTTTCATCGGGTCCGGTGCGCCAGCGGTATCACACCTCTAGGGCTCCTCCCAGTCGAATACCTCGGCCGTCCAGATGCGCTCGAACGGCATCGAGGCGGTTCGCTGAACTTCGCGGACAGCCTCCGCGTCAGGGGCCTCGTACTCGCAGATCATACGTTTGCGATCCTTCGAGAAATAGCTGCGAATGAACTTGACCCGGTGCTGCTCGAGACACCACGCGAAGCGGTCTTCCTGTGCCTGAAGCTCATCCATCGACTCTGGTCCCTCGAATTTCCGCTCGACGATGATCTGGCTCATCCTTCCTCCTCCAATCCTGGTGAATCTGAATCGGGCGAGAGGCCGGCGGCGGCCAACTCGCTCTCTACGATAGGGCGCAGGTAGCCAGCGTACCCGCGTATGCGGCGGAGCTCTGTGGCCTGCGCCTGCACGGCGTCTTGGTCGCCTCGCGCTAGTGCGATGCGCAAGAGGACCGATCGAGCAAGGGCCATGTCGCTCGGGCGCTCGGTGGTTGCGCCGAGTTCGACAGCCTCCACGGCGCGCGCTTCTGCGGGCTCGAGCTGACCTCGCGCGGATTCGACCAACGCGGCCTGGGTCAGGACGAACGCAAGACGCTGCTTGGCGTCCACATCGCGCAACGCCTGCAGTCCGTCCTCGAGGGCGGAGTCGCCCTCTGCCTCATCTTTTCGGTAGCGGCACAGGGCAAGCATCGCCCGTCCCAGGGGCCGCTCGCTCCCTTCGCGGAGCTTCTCGCCGATGGCCGCGAGCTCGGTCGCATAGGAACACGCCTCGTCCTCGTCACGCAAACCGATCGCCACCATGACCAGGTGCTCCAACGCCATGAACTCTTGGAGGTGGTTGCTCGTCTTTCTCGCGATGGTCCAGGCCTGCTGGAATGCCGTTCTCGCTTCCTCGAGCTCGCCGGCGTGCAAGCGCAGCAGACCGAGCGCATCGAACACCGCCCACGGTGACTCGCCAGAACGGTCCGTAATGGCACGCGCTTCGAGCAGAAGGGCCTCCGCCTGGGCGATATCTCGTTCGAGGATCACCAGGCAGCGCGCAGCCTCGGCGATTCCGAGGGCTCGGTCTTGGGCATCGGACCCACGGCTCGCAAACTCCGCTCGCAGTGACAAGCGGTGCGCGTCGCCGACGGCCCCATCTTGCCAACGCAGGTAGCTCACCAACGTGAACCCAAGGCGGGCATGTTCCGCGCAGCCGGCGTCCAACGCCTCTTCGGAGAGCGCTTCGATTCGCTTGGACTCGGCTTCTGGGTCCTCGGGGCGCTGTGCCTCCAGGCTGACCTGCTCGAGCTCGATCCGAAGCTTGAGTCGTTCGGGGTCCGGCAGCTCTTCCACGAGGCGAAGACCCCGACGGGCGTGCGCATAGGCCTCGGAATTCGCAAACAATTGAAGGCATCGATTCCCTGCGACCACGCACGCGTGGGCCGCGACCGCCGCGTCTCCCCCCACCGACGCATGGTGTGCGAGCTCGAGTGCGAGCGTTCCGTCGGGATCGGGCTGGCCATGGAGCAGCCGGGCGATGCGAAGATGCATGAGCTTGCGGCGGGGCTCTGAGATCTCCGAGTATACGACTTGGTGAACCAGCGCATGGTGGAAGGCGTACATGCTGGCGGACGTTCCCGCGCACTCGAGGAGGGTATGGCGCTCGAGCTCGCTGAGCGCGTTCATGAGAGGGTCGAACGCGAGTGACACGAGCTCAGAAAGGCGTCCGATGTCGAAGTTGGGTCCGAGGACCGCGCCCCAGCGGAGCACGTCGCCCGATTCAGGGGTCAGTCGGGCGAGCCGGTCCCCCACGAGCTCTTTCAGGGAGTGGGGCACTGCTTCTCCGGCGATGGAGGCGGCTCGAGCAAGCTCGCGAGCGAGGAGGGCGTTACCCCCACTCAACGCGAACACTTCCGCAGCATCCGCGGCGCCTTCGATTTGCTGAACGAGCTCCGCGACGTCCTGCTCCGTGAGGGGCAACAGCAAGTGTTCGTCGATCAGGCCGTCGCGCCGAAAGCCGCGAAGCATTCGCATCACAGACTCGTTGTCGATCAGCTCGCCGTCGCGGGCGCCAAGCACGATGGCGACCGGGCGGGTGACGCTCGTGCGCGCGACGTAGTGAAGCAGCTCGGCCGTCGCATCGTCGGACCAGTGGATGTCATCGAAGAGCACCAGCGCCGGGGCGCTCTGTGTCGCGCTGTTGGCGATCAGCTCGACGACCGCGCCAAACAGGCCGTCCCGGCTGTGCTCGAGGTCGGTCGGGTTGCCAAGCTCGGGCAGGAGAGGCGCCAGCGCCGGACTACCCTTGGATATGACTTCGGTAGGAAGTTGGCGGAGCGCGTCGATCCACGGTCCGTACGGTCGACCGCCTTCTGCTTCGTACGCGGCCGCTTCGAGCACCGTGGATCCGCGGCGACGTGCCTCATCGCTCAGCTCAGCGAGCAACCGCGTCTTTCCGACGCCAGACTCGCCCTTGAGCAGAAACACCTGCAGTCGTCCTCCGGCTGCGGTGTCCAAGATCGACAGCAGACGACCACGTTCCTCTTGGCGTCCGACGAGCGGGTCGTGAGCCCGAGGCGCCGTTGCCGACGCCACACCGGCCGGGGCGGGCGTATGAGCTTCGATCGCTACGGGAGGCGCGCTCGGTCCGGGTCCACCGCCACGGTTGACCTCACGCCACGCGGTTTCGAGTGGACCGGTTGGCTTGGTTCCAAGCTCCTTCAACATGCGCGCAGCGCTCTGGTACTGGGCCTTGGCTTCGTTGGGTCGACCGGCCCGCGACAGCAATCGAATCAAACGGGCACGCACGTTCTCGTCAAGCGGGTCGATTCGGACCAGTTCACGCGCATGCGGAAGTGCGTCTGCCGGATTCGTTTCGAGTTGGTCGACCAGCGCGCGGAGAACCTGGATGTGTAGCGTGCGCGCATGCTCACGCTCCGCCGCGCACCAAGCGGTGAACTCGTCGAAATCGAGGAGCTCCAGCCCTTCCAAAAGCTCTCCTTCGAACACCTGTTCGAGCTCAAGCAGGCGCTCGGTCGAAATCGAGTCGATGCCCGCCGCGAGCTCTCGACGAACCCACTTCCAGTCGAGCGACGATTCGTCGAGTTCGAGCTCGACGCTCTCACGATCGGCCACGAGGCAACGCTTGGCCTCTGAGTCGACCACCGGCCGTATCTTCGACAGGCTCCAACGAAGCGCCCCGCGTGGGTCGTCGGCCACGTCCCACAAGAGGGAGCAGAGCCGGTCGCGCCTGTGAGAGCGGCCGGTAATGGCGAGGTAGGCGAGGAGGCCCCGAGTCTTCTTCGACTGAGGAAGCGGAACGAGCTCGCCGTCCCGTTGGACGGTGAGGGGTCCCAAAACTTGGACCTGAAGCGCGGCGATGCTCACGCACAGGAGGGTGCCGGCCGCTGCGCGGGGCGTCAAACCCTGGTTTTCGGCCATGAATGCAACGGTTTGTGGTACGATTGCCGGGTGGAATGGGTTGTCCTCGAGCGCGAGTTCCCGACGCCATTGACTCCGGATATGGTCCGGCAGCTCGCAGCGGGCACTACGTGTCTCGATCTGTATCGAGTGGAACCGGTCCGGAGCTACCTCACGCCCGACGGCCTCCGTATGGTGTGCATTTTCCGGGCGCCGGACGCCGAAGCGATGCGGGCAGTAGTCCGGGCGAACCACATGCCCTCGGCAACCGTCTGGGCTTCCACCCTGCATACCCCGTGATTTCGCGCACTTAGCGAAAAGAATCACCTCCACGGTTTTTTCCACGGTCTCTCACACGGAGCCTCACACGGGGTGTCCGTAGGTTGATTTGTGTGGACGGGAACAACCCCCGCCACCTCAACCAAACGAAAGAGGACATCATGGAAGCCAACGCAACAACCGAAGCCACCCAGAGCACCCCCAAGCCCCGGCGCGAGAAGCGCCCGATGAACGGCGTCGACGTTCCGACCCTGTTCGCGACCATCAACGCTGTCGGCGAGCAGCCGGAGCTTGCCAAGTTCCAGTTCCGCGCTTCGAACAAGTGGGTCAAGGGCACTCATAGCCGGACTCGCATCGAAGGCTTCAGCGGCGCCGGCGGAGAGCATGCCCAGACGGCGGACTTCGTGTACGACGTCGATCACCCGCCGGTCCTTGTCGGTGGCGGCAACGCTCCGAGTCCGGTCGAGTTTCTCCTGCACGCGATTGCCGGCTGCATCACCGCGGGCATCGGCAACATCGCCTCGGCACGCGGCGTCGAGATCGAGTCGGTGGAGTCCACCATCGAGGGAGACCTCGACGTGCAAGGTCTGCTCGGCCTCTCGAAAGACGTGCGCAACGGTTACCAGCGCATCCGCCTGAGCTTCAAAGTGAAGGGCGACGCCGACGACGAGACGCTTCGTAAAATCGTCGCGCAGTCGCAGGCTCGCTCCGCCGTGTACGACGTGCTCACCAACGGGTGCCCCGTCTCCATCGAAGTGGACGCCGACTGATGTATCGGCCGACGGAACATGTC
>CBDURI010000162.1:0-6374 GCA_965369435.1 uncultured bacterium | reverse complement strand
CGACGTGATCACCCACACCCGTTCGAAACCGGGCCTTCCAAGCCGACTCAGACTCGGCCGCGGTCCCCAGCCACTCGATGGCATCGGCCCCCCGCTCGCCCAGCCGCGCCCGCAGGAAGATCTCGGCCGCCTGCGTAGGACGGTCATGCGCGCAGCGGCCGCGAAACAGATCCGGCTCACCGACTTGGCCGGCTCGGCGCGCGGCGACAAAGGCGTTCACATCCTCGGCCCGCAGGCGGCCGTACATCAGCCCGTCTGGAAGCCACAGCGCGCAAGCCGCAAACCGATGCCCGCCGAGGTGGCTCGTCTGCCAAGCATCGACCCCTTGGGCCTGAATGGCGCGGAAGACCGCACCGCCACGCTGCCCACAGCACCGGTCGCGGCGCCCGTGCACACAAACCAAACACATCGGCTCTGCGGCCTCGGAAGAGAGCGCATCGAGGTCGACATCGAGGAGATCTTCGTAGCGCCCAAGCTCGAGCTTCGACACCTGCTGCCGATCGCTTGCCGAGGAGACCACTATGAACTGGGTTCGCTTCCCGGGGCGACCCGGACGTCGGATGAGCTGTAGCCGCGAACGCGGCGTCTCGACCCATTGCGCGAGCCGGGCTCGTACCGGCGCGGGCAATGCCTCGGTCTGAAGCGCCTTCGGGGCCCACGGGTCAGTCACTTCGAGGAGCAGCCAGCGGTCCACCGACTCCACCGCGGTGCCAGCGAGAGGCTCTCCCGCGTTCTGCGACGCGACCGAGCACTCGGCAAGGCCCACCGCTAGTCCACCGGCATGGGAAGAGGCCACGCCATCTCTTCCGCGGCTTGATCGATCGTTTGCTGACGGCGAGCTGCGATCGCGGATCGCCACGCAGCGTACCGCGACTCCATGCTCGTAAGCTGTTCCTCGGCGCGCGCAAGACGCCGTTCGAGTCGCTCGTGTCGCCCGGGCTCCGTCGCCTCCCCGAACGCCTTGCGGACCGCGTCCCTGACGAGCTTCGTGCGCGCCACCGCGTCAGTGAAGTTCTCTCGTTTGGCAAACCGATGCGCCTGCACCATCCAAACGGCCCAACGCTCTTCGTCACTCGTGAGGGTCATCAGCTCTCCAACTTAGGGCGTTTCACTGGACGGTCCAGTCGACCCGCGCCGTCGATGATAAAGCCACCAGTTTTCGAAGTGTGCCACACGCTGAATGGTCGGATCGGAGACGAAGAGGCTATCGGGTGATCTCACGCGGCGCACGAGGAACCAGTCGAAAAAGGTGCCGTGCTGATCGAGCTGGAACTGTTGCGGGCTCCACTCCCAGCGCACCGGCGTCCGCGGCGGGACCTCCGTGTTGGGATCGGAGGCGTCCCGATAGCGAAAAGGGAATGTCTCGTCCTGCGCGAAGTGGAAGCTCAGCCACCCGCCTCGCTCTGCCTGCACATAGGCTGGCAGATGGATGTAAGGACTGTTCTGCGCGCGCGCGCCGTGATGATCGTACACGAGGTAGAGGAGCTTGGGCGCCTTCGGCAACTCGCGAACGATCTCGCGGAAGTGCACAGTCGTCGTCGAGAATTCCCCGTGAGCTTCCGCGACGAACTCGGTGAGCGGAGCAATGCCGACCGCTGTCCAGATGACGAACGCGAGCTGGGCCCAGGTCTTGCGGGGAAGGTTGGGCAGGAGGGCAGGCACGAGAAATAACGCCGCCGTGATCTCTCTTGGAAAGACGTACCAGGAGTCCCCTATCTCCATGGGGAGCGTTACGTAGAGGCCAAGGGACACCGCGATCGCGACGCCCACGATGAAGTGTGCGGGCACAACCCAGCTACCCCTGGGCCAAGACCTGAGGCGGGCCACCGCAACGATCAGCAGCACGAGGGCGGTCAGGCCAAACAGCAAGCCGGTGCGGCGAAAGAGGTCGATGTCGTCATTGCCAGTGAAGATGTCGACGGTGTAGATCCGCGCGTCCTGCATGCGATGCCACGCGGGCGGCCAGACCCAGTTGACCTTGGGAACGAACAGCTCCGCCCTAGTCAACCACCACACGATGAAGAGCGCTGTCCCGACACCAAGCGGGATCAGAAGAGCTCTGACGTTCTCGACTCGCCCGCGCATGACGACACCAACGAGAAGAACCATCACGAGCGCGAACGGGAAACGGTACGCCTGGGTGAAGAAGAGCAGGACCAAAACCGCGATGAGGGCGCCCTGAACCCTGGTGCTGGGTCGGTCGACGGCCCGTAGAGCGAGGCCGAGCGTCATCGCGAAGAGACCCAGTGCCGCGAGAAAATCGACCTGGCCCCAGTGACCAAGCACACCCCAGACCGGTACCAGCCCCCAAAGACCGAGAAACGGAGACTTCCGCAGGCCCCAGCAGAGAACCATCAGACCGACGGGCAGGAGTGCCAGCAACAACGCGGCTGCGAGCTTGGTCGCGGCGATCGGCGGAAGCACGATCATGAAGGTCGCCGCGAGCGCATACAGGGTCACGTGCGGGACCGCGAGCATCTGGAACGCGAACTGCTCGTGGAAATGCCAGCCTGGGTCTGTGTAGTGGCGAAACACCGAAGAGGAGGCCGCGTGGAACGGGAACTCCGTGATCATCGGATAGTCGGCGGCCCAAAAAGGCGCGCCGACGACGTAAGTGATCGTGGCTGCGGCGCAAAGCCACGCAAGCCACAACAGTGGCTGCGGACCTGTAACGCGAGCAGCAGCCGGCTCTATTCGCCCCCCCGGCATCAGCGCTACGGTATCACGGATATGCTCTAGGCCTTGAGAGCTTCAGCTCCGCCGATGATCTCCATCAATTCCTTGGTGATGGCGGCCTGGCGGGCTCGGTTGTACTGCAGGGTCAACCGGTCGATCATATCGCTCGCGTTGTTGGTCGCGGAGTCCATGGCGGTCATTCGCGCGCCGTGCTCCGAGGCGACGGACTCGAGCAAGGCTCGGTAGATCTCGACCTCGACGTACATCGGAAGAAGCGTGTCGAGCAGCGCCTCTTGATTGGGCTCGTAGATGAAGTCGCCGAGCTGGTCGTCGGCTAGCCCGAGGGGCGTGATCGGCAAGAATGGCTCGATCACGACCTGCTGCGTGATAGCGCTCTTGAACTCGTTGTAGACCAGGTAGCAGGAATCGAGATGGAGCGAGGTGTAGTCCTCGACGATGTAGCGTCCGATCTCGCCGGCTTTGTCGACGGTCAGGTCCTCGAAGACGCCCAAGAAGTCGTGGCGAATGTTGGCATTTCGGCGCGCGAAATAGTCACGACCTTTGCGGCCGATGATCCCGAAGCAAACGTCGCTGCCGTCCGCCTCGAGCTCCTGCCAGCGCTTGTAGGCGGCCTTGCAGATGCTGGAGTTGAATGCGCCTGCCAAACCACGATCGCTCGTCAGCACCACGAGCATCACGGTTTTCGGTTCGCGCCGCGCGAGCAAAGGATGAACGTCCTCGTCGGCCCCGACACGCGCGGACACACCGCTCAGCACCTCGTGGGTCTTGACGGCGTAAGGACGAAGGCGCTCGATGTTCTCTTGCGCCTTCCGCAGACGAGCGCCTGCGACCAACTTCATGGCGCGAGTGATCTTCTGCGTGCTCTTGACGCTTCCGATGCGCTTTCGAATGTCCTTGAGGTTCGCCATTGTTGCTTAGTCGGCTTGCTTCGGTTCGAAAATTTCGCCGAAAGCCTTGAGGGCCTCGTCCATCTGACTTTCGAGCGTGTCGTCGATTTTTCCCTTCGACAAGATGTCGCTGAGGATCGAAACGCGCTCGGCCTTGAGCCAAGAGATGAGCTCCTGCTGGTAGCGGCCGATCGATGCGGTCGGAAGCACATCGAGGTAGCCGTGTGTGCCGGCGAAGATCGAGACGACCTGCTCTTCGACGGGCCAGGGCACGAACTGCCCCTGCTTGAGCAGCTCGACGAGGCGCTCACCGCGCGACAGCTGCTGCCTCGTTGCCTCGTCGAGATCCGACGCGAACTGGGCAAACGCGGCCATCTCTCGGAACTGCGCGAGCTCGAGACGGAGCGTGCCGGCGACCTGCTTCATCGCCTTGATCTGTGCATTACCACCGACACGCGACACCGAGATGCCGACGTTGATGGCGGGGCGAACGCCGGAGTTGAACAGGTCCGATTCGAGGAAGATCTGCCCGTCCGTAATCGAGATGACGTTCGTCGGAATATACGCGGAGACGTCGCCTGCTTGCGTTTCGATGATCGGCAACGCCGTGAGCGAGCCGCCCGAATCCGGAAGCTTCTTCGCCGCGAAGCCAGCGCCCTTTTCCTTCGCGGCGGCCTCGGCCTCGTGTCGTGATGCCGGACCACTGAAAACCTGATTGCCGAGGCGGCTAGGCTCCTGATCCTCTTTCACCACCACCCACTCCTCCGCCATCTTGGCGGCGCGCTCGAGAAGGCGGCTGTGAACGTAGAAGACATCGCCCGGGTACGCCTCGCGGCCGGGAGGGCGACGAAGAAGAAGCGAAAGCTGACGGTACGCGACCGCCTGCTTCGAAAGGTCGTCGTACACGCAAAGCGCGTGCTGGCCGCTGTCCCGGAAGTACTCGCCCATCGTAACGCCGGTGTACGGCGCAATGAACTGCAGCGGTGCGGGCTCGGAGGCACCCGCCAGAACGACGGTGGTGTATTCCATCGCGCCGAACTGCGTGAGCTTGTCGACGACCTGGGCAACCGTCGACTGCTTCTGACCGATCGCGACGTAGATGCAGAAGACGCCCTTGCCCTTCTGGTTGATGATCGCGTCGAGCGCGACGGCGGTCTTACCCGTCTGTCGGTCGCCGATGATGAGCTCGCGCTGACCGCGGCCGATTGGAATCATCGAGTCGATCGCCTTGAGGCCGGTCTGCAGCGGCTCGTTAACCGGCTGACGCGCAACGATCCCCGGAGCCTTTAGCTCGACGCGGCGGGTGAGCTTGCTCTCGATCGGGCCCTTGCCATCGATGGGTTGACCGAGGGAGTTCACCACGCGGCCAACCAGCGCCGGGCCGACAGGAACCTCGACGATGCGGCCGGTACGCTTGACCGTGTCGCCCTCCTTGATGCCGACGTCGGAACCCAACAGCGCGCAACCGACGTTGTCTTCCTCGAGGTTGAGAACCATACCGTACACGCCGCCGGGGAACTCGAGGAGCTCGCCCGCCATGGCGCCTTCAAGACCGTATAGGCGGGCGATGCCGTCACCTATCGTCAGCACGGTGCCCGTCTCGACCACGTCGACCGACTTTTCGTAGGACGCGATCTGCTGCTTGATGATGTTGGAAATCTCTTCAGCGCGAAGTTGCATTTTGCAAGGCTCCTGATTCGATGCGGTTACGGCGTTTCGCCGTTCGCAAGCAAGGTCTCTCTAAGCTCGCTCAGCCGGTTGCTGAGGCTCCCGTCGAAAACACGGTCGCCAACGCGGGTGACCACGCCACCGATGAGCGAAGGATCTTCTTTTTTCACGAGCACGACCTCGCGGTCGGTCACTCGCTTGAATTTCTCTGTAAGCTGGGCGTAGTAGGCATCGCTCAGGGGCTTGGCGCTGACGACCTCGACGCGAACACGGCCGGTCTCGGCCTCCGCAAGCTCCTCGAGGGCATCAAGCACCTCTTCGAGATGTCCGAGGCGCCCCTTGTCAGCGAGAAGTTGCACGGTGTTGCGGACGAGGGTGGAGCAGCCGAGCTTTTCCATCACCGCGTCAACGGCAGCCTTCAGGGCAGGCCTCGGGATCACCGGGTTTCCGACCATCTCCCGAAGGTCCGCGCTGACCTTCCACGCGTCAGACAGCGTACTAACGTCCCGCAGCACCGAGTCCAACTCGCCCTGCTCGCGAGCCAGATCCAACAAAGCCTTTGCGTAGCGGCGTCCAAGCGCGCTCATGATTGCCGCTCCTCGATCACCTCGTCGAGACGACTGAGGTACGCCTCGGCGAGCTGGTCTTGATCCGCGTCCGTAGTCCGCTCCTGCAGCAGCTCCTGCGCGGCGGCAACGGCGGCAACGGCAGCCTGCTGGGTGAGCTCCTTGCGAAGCTGCTTGATCTGCTGCTCGATCAGGAAGCTGGTGTCCTTGCGGAGCCGAGCAGCCTTCTCTTCGGCCTGCGTAACGATGCGGTCGCGCTCCACCTCACCGGCTTTGATCATGTCGCCACGAATCTGCAGCATCTCCTCGTCGAGCTTCTCCAAACGAGTGGCGGTCTCCATGTGCCGCTTTTCAGCTGCAATGCGAAGCTCCTGCGCCTCGGCAAGCTCTTTTTCGACCTCGTCGCGACGCGCCGCGAGGGCCGGATTCACCTTCTTGCGGACGACCCAGACGATCAAGCCAACCAGGACGAGGAAGTTGAGGACCGTCCCTTGGAACTCCCGGTTGCGGATCAGGGAGGACAACGTGAGCCCGCCGTGTCCGTCATCGTGAGCGT
>CBDURI010000161.1:0-6383 GCA_965369435.1 uncultured bacterium | reverse complement strand
TATGCCATCGGGCACATCTCGGGCTGTCATCTCAACCCCGCGGTCTCCGTCGGCCACTTCGTCGGCAAGCGCTGCCCGGCTTCCGAGCTCGTCCCGTACATCATCGCGCAGGTCCTCGGCGGTATCGCCGGCGCAGCGGTGCTCTACTTCATCGCCTCCGGTCAGGACGGCTTTCAAGCCGGTGGCTTCGCGTCGAACGGCTTCGGCGAGCACTCCCCGGGTGGCTACTCGATGGCCGCCGTCCTCACCGCGGAAATCGTCCTCACGTTCATGTTCCTGTTCATCATCCTCGGCGCGACCGACAAGCGCGCCCCAGCCGCCCTCGCCCCGGTCGCGATCGGTCTCGGCCTCACGCTCATCCATTTGATCGGCATTCCCGTCGACAACCTCTCCGTCAACCCGGCCCGGAGCACGGCAACCGCGATCTTCGCCGAGCCCTGGGCGCTTCAACAGCTATGGCTCTTCTGGGTCGCTCCGATCATCGGTGGCGCGATCGGCGGCGTGGTCTATCCCTTGATTGCGGGCAACGGCGACTAGTTAGTTGATGCGGAGGTAGAGGAAGCGGCCGCCGTTGGAGATGGCGCCGCCGAAGCTACCCTTTACGGACGGGGTGGCGGAGAAGCCCGAGCCGCCCTCGGCCCGTGCGATTTCGCGACCGTCAGACAGCGACAGCGCCAAGAGCGAGCCCTGAGTTTCGCCGTAAATCACTGTCCCCGTGTTCGTCACGATCGGGGCTGTCGGAGCGCCGCGCTCGGGGGCCTTCTCCCATTGGACTTTGCGTGTACGCAGATCGAGGAGCGACACACCCCGGCGGGCCGAGGAGATCACCAGCATCCGGCCGGCTGCGGCGATTCCGGTCACGCCCTGAAACTCCGCGTCTCTCCATTCGACCGTCCCGCTGTCAGCGTCCAACGCATAGAGGCCGGCGGTAAACGAGGCGATGTAGAGGGTGCCCCGGAGCAGCACCGGCGTCGTGTCGACATCGAGGAACTGCGGGACGTTGCCGGGCCGAAGCTCGACATCAACTGAGGTTTCGACCTCCCAGAACAGCCGCCCGTCAGCCGGGTTGATCGCCGCGACCGCGCCATCGGTGAACCCCGCGTAAAGCCGCCCGTCCTCGAGCAGCAATCCGGCGTGGCCGGAAATGGTGATCTCCTCCACAGGCTCTTTGTCGTAAGTCCAGAGGATCCGCCCGTCGTCGCGCGCGAGCGCCGTGACGGTGTCGTTTTCCGCAACGATGTACACCGTGTCGTGGGAGAGCACGGGCTGGGTTCGTATCGCGCCAATGAGCTTGGTCTTCCATTTGAGCTCGCCCGTGACCGTGATGGCATGCACGCGTCCGTCGACACTCGGGACGTACACCTCGCCCGTGCGTGCATCGACTCCGGGCTTCGACTCGATCTGCGCCCCCGCGTCGTAGAAAAACAACTTTCGGCCGTTCATGGCAAACGCGAACAGGTTCCCTTCGGTCGTGCCGATGTAGACGCGCTGACGCTTTGCATCGAACTCCGCGGAGCTGAGCTCGAGCGGCAGATAGCGCGCCTCGGAGCGGTCGGTGAGCTGCTTCGACCAACGAACATTGAAGCCGCCCTCGCCCGGCTTTGCGTACGCGTCGCCCTCGCCCACCCATCCGAAGTTGTCGGCGTTGGTTGCCTGCGTGCCTGCTGCGCCGCAGCCAGTCACCGCAAGCAGCGAGGAGGCGACGAACAGAGCGGCAGCGAAGCGGATGCGCATCGATGCAGACTTACTCTTGCGGCGGCTGCCGTTGGAGTAGCTCGTTCATCTGTCGAATGAACTCACCGGCTCGACGGGGGTCGACACCTTCTGTGGGCGCCAAGGATGGATCGATGAGCGCGAGGCGGGCTTCGGTCTGTTCCTGGGTGAACGGTAGTAGCGGCGCGTCGGCCTGCCTGAGCTCGTTCAAGACGCCGTCGAACCTGGTCTTGGCCTCCTCGAGCTTGCCCTCCGCCACCAAGATGCGTCCCTGATGGTAGCCCGCGATCGGTGCGATGTTGCTATCGAGCTCTCGCAACGCCTCGAGTTGTTCGATCGCTTGCACGTATGACTTCTCGGCCTCGAGCGAGTACGCGATTCCTTCGAGCGCCGCCCAACGAACCGCTTCCTCGTCGCTAGTGTCGAGCGCGGCTTGGTAGGCCACTCGGGCTGGCTCCCACTGACCCTGCGCGTACAAGGCCTTGCCTTCGCCGATTCGCGCCCATGCGGCGGCTGGCGTCTTCGAGTGCGCCTCGGCGACAGCCGCGTACGCCGTCGCGAGCGCAGCTGGGTCGTCCGCGTCGCCTTCCAAGACCGCTGCGAGCTCCGCGCCGGCGGCTGCATCCTGGCCGCGCGTGAAGGTGGACCAACCGATGCCGGCGGCCGCCACCAGCAGTACCGCTCCCGCCATGAGTCCGAGAGGCTTCAAATTGTCCTGCAGCCAGTCCTTCGCCACGGCGGCTTGGGCGAGGGCCTTCTCCTCCACCAGCTCCGCGTCGCGGCCCCGGTCGGCGGCTTTGCGAGCCGACTTCGCTGCCTGTTGGGCGGCGAGTCGTTGGCCCGCCGTGAGCGGTGATTGTTTTTCGTCTTCGGCAGAGTCGTTGGCCAAGGCTTCCTCCAAAAGACCGGCAAAACCGGGCGAATTGCGTCGGCACTATACACGCGGCCCCCTGCCAGTCAACGTAGCCTCGCATCGGCCGCGACGCCCGTGCTAGAGGGCTCGCTGTGCGTTGCCTCGTCGGGATCTTTGGGAGCCTCACTTTGATGGCGTCGCTCCCATCGATGGCCTCCGCATACGAGGACCAGGCGACCTTCGGCCTGGAGGTCGGGTACGCCGGAATGCCGAACGCCGCCGCCCTTCCCCGCAACGGTGTCGACGTGGGCTTGGTCGCGGGCGGCGGGCTTGGTGACGCGTGGAGCATTCAAGGGCTTCTCAGTTACAACGTCTTGCCAGACGAGCGGCCGCTGCACCTCGGCATGGCCGGACTAGAGGCCGTGTATGCGCTCGACATCGTGCGTTTCGTGCCGCTGATCGGGTTCGGCATCGACGGCCTCTTGAGCGTACGTGATCGACGGACGCGGGGAGACTTCGCCCTACACGGCCTAATCGGTGTGGACTATCTCATCAACGAGCGATGGATCATCGGTGCGGACGTGCGCGGCTACTGGGTCGCCACCCATGCGGCCAGCCCTCTCGACTCGTTCATCTTGACGGCCGGCGTGCGGGCCAGCGTTCGCTTCGACCTTCACTAGCGGCAGCAGCCGAATCTGGATGGGCCCGCCCGACATGATGGCGCTCCACGCAAGCACCAGCACCACGCAGGCGGCCGCGCGAACCGACGAAGTGCGTGGTGCGCTCCCCATGACCCACTATCGGTCGCGCTCTCGGGACGTTGCCCCGTCGAGGTCAGGTGGCGGGCTCACCGAGATCGAAGCCGTCGTGAAGCACTTTCACGGCGTGGTCGGCGTGGTCGGCTCCGATCAGACACGAGGTCTTGATCTCGCTCGTGCTGATCGCTTGGATGTTGATGCTGTTGTCGGCAAGAAGTCGGAACATACGTGCGGCGGTGCCCGCGTGATTGCGCATCCCGACGCCCACGATCGATACCTTTGCCACGGCGTCATCGCGCACGACGCCCTCCGCGTTCACGCTCGCGACGAGCTCCTTGGCGACCTCCTCCGCGCGGTCCGCATCCTCGCGGCTCACGGTGAATGTCAGGTCGGTGTGCCCTGCCTTGGAGACGTTCTGGATGATCATGTCCACCGAGATGCTGGCTTCGGCGAGTGGCTCGAACACGCTTGCAACGACGCCGGGGTGATCCGGTAGCGCGCGCACGGTCAGCTTCACGGTGTTCTTGTCTGCCGCAACGCCGGCCACGATCACTTTTTCGAGCAAGTGTTCTTCGTCGGTCACGATCGTTCCCTCCTCTTTCGAGAAACTCGAGCGCACATGGAGCGTAAGGCGGTGCTTCATCGCGAGTTCCACCGCACGTATCTGTAGGACCTTGGCCCCTTGTGAGGAGAGCTCGAGCATCTCCTCGTAGCTGATGTGTCTTAGCTTGCGGGCATTCGAGCACACGCCCGGGTCGGTCGTATACACGCCATCGACGTCGGTACAGATTTCGCAAACGTCGGCCTTGACCGCCGCCGCAATCGCAACTGCCGAAGTGTCGGAGCCGCCGCGCCCCAAGGTCGTGATGTTGCCGTACGCATCGGTGCCCTGAAAGCCCGCGACCACCAGCACGTTGCCGGTCTCGAGAGACGAACGAAGCCCGGTCCCGTCGATAGTGCGAATGCGGGCTTTTCGGTGCACGTTGTCGGTCAGGATGCGCGCCTGGTGGCCGAGCATCGAACGGGCCGGGACACCGATTTCATTGAGCTGGATGGCCAAAAGCGCGGCACTCACCTGCTCCCCGCTCGAGGCGAGCACGTCCATCTCGCGCTCCGCCGGCCCGTTGGAGAGCTCCCAACCCATGCTGAGCAGCTTGTCGGTCTGACCGGCCATCGCGCTCACCACGACGATGACCTGATGGCCCTCACGGTAGGTCGTGGCGACGCGCTCCGCGACACTGCGGATCCGGTCCAGCGAACCGACGCTCGTGCCGCCATATTTCTGTACGATCAGGCTCATTGGGCGCCGAAGGATAGCCGCGCCTTTCGGGGGGGCAACTACCGCCACGCGTTCTTGGCATCCATGGTAACTTGAGGCCGATGCAGCGAGCCGCATGGATCGCGCTGCTCGTGTTCGGCGCGTGTAGTCAGAAGTCGGAGCCAGCTCATGCCGTTCCGTCCGAGGCCGAGCCTCGGGAGCAAGAGCGAATCCGTATGGTACGACGGCAAATCGAGGCGCGCGGGGTCCACGATGCCCGCGTGCTCGAGGCGATGCGCAAGGTGCCGCGCCACCGGTTCGTGTCCGAGTCCCAACGGGCCCACGCATACGAAGACCGGCCATTGCCGATCGGGCATCAGCAGACGATCAGCCAACCGTACATCGTCGCCTTGATGACCGAGCTCGCCGACGTGAAGCCCGGCGATACGGTGCTCGAAGTCGGGACGGGCTCCGGATACCAAGCTGCAGTGCTCGCGGAGATGGGGGTGAAGGTCTTTTCCATCGAAATCGTCGAGCCACTGGCGGAGGAAGCCATCGCCCTCCTCTCCGATCTTGGGTACGGCAAGCGGGTGCGCGTCCGGCATGGGGACGGATACGTGGGCTGGCCCGAGCACGCCCCATTCGATGCCATCATCGTCACCGCGGCCCCGCCCAAGATTCCAGCCCCCCTGAAGCAGCAACTCAAAGTTGGGGGACGCCTCGTGATCCCGGTCGGCAAGCACTACCAGAGCCTGATTCAGGTGACCCGAACCAAGAGCGGCTTTCGGGAGAAGTCGGTGATCCCCGTGAGATTCGTTCCCATGACTGGGAAGGCGCAACAGCCGTGAACAGCGTCAGCGTCAGTGGCAGTGCCGGCGTCCGTGTCCCGTGCCCGTGAACGGGGACCCTGATTGTGTAGGTGTCCTCCCCCAGGTGTGAGACGCCTCACAAACCCTGCGGGTGTACGAAAAAACGTCAATTCACGGAGCATCACCTGTGTTAGCGTCGCGACCCCCCCCGTAGGAGAACCGATGCCCTCTTGTACCCGTACGCGCTGGCCGATTGGCTGGCTCCTTGGCGCTCTTGTTGGCGCCGTTGCTTTCGCAGGATGTATCGCCGACACGAGCCCTTCTGGTGACCTCACGATCGAGCTCGAACTCTCGAATGGTACCCAAATCGATGAGGTGAGCTGGGCGATTTCGGGCAACGGCATGCCGCCGATGGCCGGCACGATCAACACCAGCGCTCCCGGGTCGACCGCGTCGGTCGAGGTCTACGGCATTCCGGCCGGCGAGGACTACACCATCATGATGACCGCGACGTCCACCGACGGGGAGACGTCCTGCTCGGGATCAGCCGACTTCGACATCGCCGTGGGTGAGCTCACCCAGGTCATGGTGATGCTCAACTGCAAGCCCAACGAGCAGTACGGCGGCGTCCGAGTCAACGGCAAGTTCAACTTCTGTGCCGACCTCATCAAGGTGGTCGTGTCGCCCCTGCAAACCTCAATTGGCAACCAGATCGACGTCGTAGCGAAGGCCGTAGATCTCGAGGGCGACCTAATCGAATACCTGTGGACCGGAACCGGGGGCTCGTTCGCGGATCCCAGCGTGCCGGAGACGACTTACACCTGTGAACAGGTTGGCGACCAAACGATCACCATCACCGTCTCGGACGACGGCTTCGAATACTGCAATTGTAACTGGACCGTCGACATCACCTGTGTCGAGGACGGCGGCACCGGTGGTACCGGGGGCATGGGCGCCACCGGCGGCCAAGGTGGCATGGGCGGCGAAGGCGG
>CBDURI010000160.1:0-6416 GCA_965369435.1 uncultured bacterium | reverse complement strand
AAAGCAGCCACTCTCCAAGAGGCGCTCCCTTATATTCGGGAGTTCCATGGGGATATCTTCGTCATCAAGTACGGCGGTCATGCGATGGTGGACCCGGTGTTGCGGGACAGCTTTGCTCGGGACGTCGTCCTGATGAAGTACGTCGGGCTCCATCCGGTCGTGGTGCATGGGGGAGGGCCCCAGATCGACGAGATGCTCAAGTCCCTAGGCGTGGTTTCGGAGCGGCTCGAGGGGCTCCGCGTGACCGACGACCACACGATGGATGTCGTGGAGATGGTCTTGGGCGGCAAGATCAATCAGCAAATAGTGTCTCTCATTGCCGGCCACGGTGGTCGTGCAGTCGGGCTCACTGGCAAAGATGACGCCTTCTTGCGCGCCAAGAAGGTCGACAAAATGAAGACCAAGAGCGGGAAGTGGGTCGATCCGGGTCGTGTCGGTGCAGTGACCCAGGTGAACCCCGACGTCGTGCGGCGGCTCGTGGATGATGGTTTCATTCCGGTGATCGCCCCCGTGGCTGTCGACGCGGAAGGTAAGTCGCTCAACGTCAACGCGGACACCGTGGCCGGCAAGGTGGCCGAGGCGCTGCCCGCCCGTAAGTTCGTGCTGCTCACCGACATCGAAGGAGTGCGCGGGAAAGACGGCGAGGTAGCGAGCTCGCTGAGCGCCTCGGAGATCGACGCCCTCAAGAGCGATGGGGTCATCGAGGGCGGCATGATTCCCAAAGTCGAATGCGCGTTGAGCGCGTTGGCGGGCGGTGTCCGCAAGGTGCACGTCATCGACGGCCGTGTGCGTCACGCGGTGCTCCTCGAGATCTTCACGGACCAAGGCATCGGCACCGAGATCACGCGCTGAGCCCGCCGGACCAGGGTCGACGCCCTCGGGCAATGGTGGTATGCCCCGGGCTTCCCAAAAGGCACACCATGACCAGGCAGGATGACATGCTTCGCACCGCGAAAGAGGTTCAGCTGGGTAACTACGCGCCCGCACCGTTCGTTTTGACGCACGGTCGCGGCCGTCGTGTGACCGACGCCTCGGGTCGTGAGTACCTCGATCTGTCTGGCGGGATTTCCGTCCTTAGCGTGGGGCACAGCCATCCGACGCTTGCGGCCGCGATTGGCGAGCAGGCTGCTCGCCTGATGCACGTGTCGAACCTCTTCTATAACGACCGGGCGATCGAGCTCGCTGAGGCGATTTGCGCCCGGACCCCGTTCGACAGGGTCTACTTCTGCAACAGCGGCTCCGAAGCCAACGAGTCGTTGCTCAAGCTCGCGCGGCGCTATCACCACGATAGCGGCGACGAGAAGCGGGTGGAGTTCGTTTCCACGCTCAATAGCTTTCACGGCAGGACGATGGGCTCGTTGTCTGTGACGGGGCAGCTCAAGTACCACGAGGGCATGGACCCGCTGGTGCCCGGCGTGAGCTTCGTCGACTTCAATGACCTGGCGGCCCTCGACGCGGCCGTCACCGATCGAACTGCGGCCGTCATCTTCGAGCCGGTTCAAGCCGAGGGTGGCATCATCGTCGCCACCGAGGACTTCGTGAAAGGCGCGCGTCACATCTGTGATGAGCGGGGTGCACTGCTTTTCTTCGACGAGATTCAAACCGGTTACGGCCGAACCGGCCGCTTCCTTGCACAGGAGTGGTTTGACGTCGTGCCCGACGCCTGTTCGCTTGCGAAGGGAATCGGCGGCGGCTTTCCGCTCGGCGCGATGGCGGTCACGGAGCGTCTCGCGCAAGGGCTCCCTCCCGGAAGCCATGCAAGCACGTTCGGTGGCAACCCGCTCGCGTGCGCCGCAGGTCTCGCCGTGCTGCACATCATCGACGAGGAAGGGCTCATCGAACATGCCCGGACCCTCGGCGACTACCTTGCGGGTCGGCTCACCGAGCTCGACGCGCGCCTCCCGAGCACTGTCGGAACCCGGGGTCTCGGCTTACTGCAAGGCTTGGTATTGGCCGACGACATCGACCCCGGCGCGACGATCGCTGCCGTGCATGCGGCCGGCTTGCTGCTAACGCTTGCCGGCGGCCACGTGATCCGGATTTCGCCGTCGCTCAACGTGACGCAAGACGAGATCGACGAAGGCCTTGCGATTCTCGAGAAGATCCTTGCCGACGCACCGAGGAAGCCATGACACGGCACTTCCTTTCGATTTTCGACCTCGATCGGGACGAGCTCCTTCATGTGCTCGATCGGGCCGCAGAGCTCAAGGCTCTTCGCGGGACCCCCGCGCACCCGGAGCCGCTGCGGGGAAAGTCGATCGCGGTCGTGTTCGAAAAGGCGTCAACACGAACACGCCTCTCGTTCGAGGTGGGTATTCACGAGCTTGGTGCGCAACCGGTGACGCTCAACTCGAAAGACACGCAGCTCGGGCGGGGAGAGGCAATCGAAGATACCGCGCGTATGTTGAGTCGCTACGTGCACGCCGTGGTCTATCGAACGTTCGGGCATGACCGCCTCGAGGCACTTGCGCGCTGTTCGACCATTCCGGTCGTCAATGGGCTCTCCGACAAGGTTCATCCTATCCAGCTGCTGGCGGACTTGATGACCATTCGTCAGAACTTCGGGCCCTCGCTCGAGGGCGTTCGCGTGGCCTGGATAGGCGACGGCAACAACATGTCGCATTCGTGGATCGCGTCAGCCGCCGTGGCCGGCTTCGATCTTGTGCTCGCTTGTCCGCCTGGATACCAGCCAGATGATCAGGTGTTGGCCGAGGGGCGCGCGCGCGGGGCGAAGGTTCGCGTCGTGGGACGGCCTGAGGAGGCGTTGGAGGGCGCGGGCGTCGTCACGACGGACGTATGGGCGAGCATGGGCCAAGAAGACGAGGCCGCAGAGCGGCAGCGCGCGTTTTCGGGCTTCATCGTGGATGACACCGCAATGAAACGAGCGAGCTCGGATGCGATTTTCCTCCACTGCTTGCCGGCTCATCGCGGCGAGGAGGTGAGTGCGTCGGTCATCGACGGGCAGCAGTCCCGAGTTTGGGACGAGGCGGAGAACCGACTGCACACCCAGAAGGCTCTCCTCGAGTGGCTGCTCGTCTAGTCCCGCCGAAGTGGCTGACAAAGGAAGGGCCGCGCTAGACTGTGCGGATAGGGGGCAGCTGGGCGGTCGATGGCGGAGGAGAAAATCCCGCGACAGGTCGAGGACGCGGATGTCGGAGCACTCGACATCAGCGCCCAGGAGGCATTCATCCATTCTTGCATCGACGGAGTCCTCAATATTGAAGACATTGCCGACTTGATGGTGTTGGCACCCGCGCAGGTATTCGAGTCGATCGAACGGCTGGTCTCGTTGAAGGTCGTCGAGTGGGTCGTCCCCAAGGCGTCGAGTGCGCCGCCCGAGACAGAGCTCGTCGAGGATGTCGAGATCGATGGCGAGCTACAAGAACGGATCATCAAAGCCTTCCATCGCTCGGACAAATTGAACCACTACGAGCTCCTTGGTGTCGGGATGGACGCGGATCGTGGCGAGATTCGCAGTGCGTATTTCGCGCTCTCCAAGACGTTCCATCCAGACGCCTACTACGGAAAGCGTCTCGGATCGTTCAAACAGAAGATGGAAGTGGTGTTCCGCAAGGTGACGGACGCGTATGAGGCAGTGGGGCGACCGAAGAAGCGCGAGGCCTACGATCGATACCTCAAGCAGAGCATCACAGTGTCAGCCGCCGAGAAGCAGATAGACCGAGGCGAGGCGCGCGCCCAGGCGATGGCTGACGCGCTCACCAAAACGTCTGTTGCGGAGCGCCAAGCGCAGCCCGTCGCGGGGACCGCCGCCCCTAGAGACTGGAGCCCCAGCAAGGCGCCGAGCAAAGCCGCTCCCTCCGTCGCGCCGGGAACCCCCGAATACGATCGCATGCAGCGCAAGCGCGAGCTTCTTGAGCGAAGGCTGCGAGGCCGTTCCCAACGATCTCCGCGGAGGAGCCAGCCGGTCCGTTCGATCCCGGTGCCGACCGTAAAGGTCGGCCACAAGACCGCGCTTCGAGATCTGACGCGGTCGCTCAAGCAGACTGCGGTGCTCACCGGCGGTGTCGACCGCGCCGACCGTCACATCGAGAATGCTCGCGTGGCCGAGGCGGAGGGCGATCTCGCGGCGGCTGCCAACGCGCTACGAATGGCGATTGCGCTCGATTCGAGCCGCACGGAGCTCCAAGAACAGTACCAGCGCATCAACTCCCACCTGCGGGTCGAGCTCCTCGACATCCACCGCGAACAAGCCAAGTACGAGGCAAGCAACAACTTGTGGGCGGCTGCGAGCATTTCCTGGGCGAAGGTGGCCGAAGCCGCGCCAGACGATCCAGTCGCCCCGCGCGGGGCCGCCAAGGCCATCATGGCTGCCGGCGGTGATCTCCGAAAAGCCCGCGATTTTGCCCTCAGGAGCCTCGAGCTGGCCCCGGATTCGCTCGAGACACGGCTTCTGCTCGCCCGCATTTACATTGGGGCTGGCATGGACGCGAGCGCCTCAAAAGAGATTGAGGAGGCTGCAAAGTTGGACCCGGGGCACGAGATGGTGAAAAATCTGAGGAAGCAGCTCGGGGGGTGATGTGACTAACGCATCGGAGCGCTTGGAAGTGGGGCATGGAAAGAGTCATCGGGATTGACCTAGGAACCTTCAACTCGTGCGTCGCCGTGGTCGAAAACGGTACGCCGGTGGTCATCGCAAATCGAGGGGGATACAAGGTCACCCCATCGATGGTGGCCGTGACGGAAGGCGGTAAGCGTTTGGTCGGCCACATCGCAAAGCGGCAGGCCGTGACCAATGCCGAGAACACCGTGTTCGCGGCGAAGCGCCTCATCGGGCGGAAGTGGGATACTCCGCAGGTCAAGAACGCCATCCAGACCTGTCCGTTTCACATCGTCGAGGGTCCCCACGGCGACTGCCGCATCAAGATGCGCGACAAGGTCTACAGCATCCCCGAAGTCAGCGCGATGGTGCTTCAAGAAATGAAGATGGTCGCGGAGGACTATCTCGGCGAAGAGATCAACAAGGTGGTCGTCACTGTGCCCGCCTACTTCAACGACAACCAGAGGCAGGCCACCAAGGATGCCGGGGCGATTGCCGGTCTCGACGTGATTCGTATCATCAACGAGCCGACTTCTGCGGCGCTCGCGTACGGCTTCGGCAAGAACATCGATCGCACCGTCGCGGTGTTCGATCTCGGTGGCGGCACGTTCGACATTTCGATCTTGGAGATCGCGAGCTCGGGTGTGTTCAAGGTGCTGAGCACGGCCGGGGATACGTTCCTCGGAGGCGAAGACTTCGATCAGCGCGTGATCGAGTGGCTCGTCGAAGGGTTCCAGCACGAGCATGGTATTGACTTACGGCAAGACCGTATGGCCCTTCAGCGCCTGAAAGACGCTGCCGAGAAGGCCAAGTGCGAGCTGTCCGCGGTCACCGAGACCGAAGTGAACCTGCCCTTCATCATCTCGAGCACGCGCAACGAGGCGCTGCACCTTCAAAGGCTGCTTACGCGGGCGACACTCGAGGAGCTGACCGCAGACCTCATCGATCGCACCGTTCAGATTTGTGAGCTCACCCTTGGCGAAGCGGGCCTCGAGAAGGACGAGCTCGAGGACATCATTCTGGTCGGCGGAATGACCCGCATGCCGAAGGTGCAAGAGCGGGTTAGCCAATTCTTCCAGCGCGATCCGTGCAAGGGCGTCCATCCGGACGAGGTCGTAGGGTTGGGGGCGTCGATTCAAGGCGCAGCACTCGTCGACGATTCTCCCGAGATGGATATGGTGCTGCTCGACGTCACGCCGCATACGCTCGGTATCATGGTCATCGGTGGCTACTTCGAAGAGCTCATTCCTCAGAACACGACGGTTCCGACATCTCGGAGCAAGCCGTTCACCACGGTGCGCGAAAACCAGACGGCCGTGAAGATTCTGGTTCTGCAGGGTGAGTCGAGACGCGCAGAGGACAACGAGCTTCTCGGCGAGTTCATTCTGACCGGCCTACGCCGGGCGGATGCTGGCGAGGTTGAAGTCGAGGTGACCTTCGAAATCAACGCCGACGGCATCGTCAGCGTCCACGCGAAGGACCTCGAGACGGGCAAGGAGCAGTCGATCACGGTGACCGCCACCAGCGGCCTCACCGAGGACGAAATCGACGAGATGATGGTCGATGCGTCGGACTTCGCGGTCACACGGCGTGAGGACGAGGCAACGGAGCAGGTCCGACAGGAAGCCGAAACGATCATTGCCGAGATCGAGCGGCTCTTCCCGGAGGTCGAGGCGATCGTTGCGGGTAGTGATTTCGGGCGCGATGCCATCGACAAGGCCAAGGGCGTGGTCGACAATGCGCGCACGCTGCTGGAGCATGGCGATATTGCCGGACTCAAAGACGAGCTCGAGTCGCTCGGTCGAACGCAACGCATGTTCAAGGGCGTGGTCGGCAAGTCGGCGTGAGCGATTCCAAC
>CBDURI010000159.1:0-6435 GCA_965369435.1 uncultured bacterium | reverse complement strand
CGCTATGCGGATTCGCGAACTTCGCTTCGATTGGCGTGCAGTTGGGCGGCATTGGCGGCATCGCGCCGGAGCGCAAGCACGACCTCGCCCGCCTAGGCCTACGAGCCATGTTCGGAGGGATGCTTGCGTCGTTGATGACAGCCGCGGTGGCGGGAATGCTGATCTAACCGCGGCTCCCGCCGCGGGAACGTGTCAGTGTCAGCGACAGTGCCAGCGCAGCCGCGACAATTTGCCGCCTTTCGTGTCGGGGCTTGGGTGCTTATGTACCTGTATCATGCGCATTGCCTCGGTTTTGGCGGTTCTCTTCGCGCTCGGATGCGTCTCCACGCCCACTGAAGAGGCTCCGACCGAGAGCCGCCAGGTGCAGAGCATCGTGCGCAACACCGCGAGCCCCTTCTGTCCCGGCAAGACTCTAGACTCCTGCCCGAGCCCCAAGGCCGGGAAGTGGCGGCGGGATATTCACGGCTGGGTCGCGGAGGGAGTGCCCGAGCCTGAGATCCGGCACCGGCTGCAGGCACGGGTGCCGGGGTTCGAGTTGAGCATCCCACCGGTGAAGTCGGGCTGGGTGATCCCGTCCATCGCGGTTGTGTTGTCGACATGGTGGCTCGTCGTGATGGCGCGGAGCTTCAGGAGACGCGGCGTGCAGAAGCCGGTCGAACCGGCCATTCACGATCACACCCTGGACGCACGGCTCGACGAGGAGTTGGCGGGACTGGACTGAGCGGAGCACGCGCCGCCCCAGAAAATCGAGAGCATTGCGGTCCGCCTACTGGAGATCGAACTTTGCTTTACGATCTGACAAGTCGATTGTGGATGGAGTTCGCGTAGTTGCAGACTTGTGCGATTCAAGGCTTTACACACTGCGCCAACGACTCCAGCTTGCACCGCGAAACGGGCCCCGTTGGGTCTGCAATACCCCGCGTTGGTTTGTTGCCCGCGATTTTGATCCCTGCTCTCCTGGAGAAACCTTGTCTGCAAAACACGTTCAGATTCATGGCGACTATGATGCTCGGTTCGAGCCCGTCGTCACCGAGCTCCGAAAGCAAGTTGCACACTACGGCGGCGGAGGAGCTGCGTCCGTCTACCTCGAAGGGAAGTGCGTGGTCGATGTTTGGGCGGGCCAAGCGCGACACGACGGCGCAGCATGGGAACGCGATACGATGTCGATCACCTTCTCGGGTACGAAGGGGGTGGCCGCGACCGCGATACACATCCTCGCGTCCGAAGGCTTGCTCGACTACGACGCCCCGGTTGCCCGCTACTGGCCGGAATTCGCCAAGAACGGCAAGGAAACGATCACCGTCCGACAAATTCTGTCGCACCAAGCAGGGCTTCACAAGGTCGTGCCCTTGGTGGATCAGCTTACCGACATTCTCGACTGGGACCTCATCGTTAGCCGGCTCGCCGATACCGAGCCTGATTTTCATCCCGGAACCGCCAACGGGTACCACGCCGTCACCTTTGGCTGGCTCGTAGGCGAGCTCGTTCAGCGCGTCTCGGGTATGAGCTTTCCGGAGTTCGTCGAGAAGCGAATCGTGCGGCCGCTCGGGCTGGACGGCCTTTACATCGGTGGGGCCGATGCTCAGATGGATCGGCTTACAGACCTGGTGGGCTTGCCCGCCCTTCGCCGTCACGGCGCTGCACCACTGCCCTCAGGGTACACGGCGCCATCGTGGATGCCTCGGGGGCCTCTTCGCAGTCTGCTTCGACGAGGGCTCACCCCGAGTCATCTCACAGAGCTCTTCACGCACCCGGAGTTTTGGAGAGCTTGCCTGCCGGCGATGAACGGTGTGTGCACGGCGCGCTCCCTCGGCAAGATGTACGCGGCCCTGTCACTCGGCGGCGAGATCGACGGCACGCGCCTCGTTCGAGAAGAAATCGTCAAGCAGTCATCGGTCGTCCAGATGAAACGTCCGGATCGCGTCGTGCTTTACCCGTTGCATTGGCGCTTGGGCTACCACCGCGCCGATGCCTTGCTCATGGATGTTCCCGCAGCGTTCGGGCATTTCGGCTTGGGCGGAGCCGGCGGCTGGGCCAACCCCGAGCTCGGGCTCTCCGCGGCACTGTCGCACAATGGCTTTCCATTTTCGCCGACCGGACAGACGAGGACGGTCAAGATTACCGCCGCGGTCTACGAGTCCCTCGGCCTCTACCGCGGGGTCTTTCACACGCTTCGGCACGGCCCGATCATCGAGCTTCTGCCTCCGCGCTTGGTGCCACAAGTGCAACGCGCTGCGTGACCGACCACCTACACGGTGCAGATTACCGACGACCCGTGGCCAAACAGGCCTTGGTTGACGGTGATTCCGGCCTTCGCGCCCCCGACTTGGCGTCCCTCGGCTTGACCGCGCAGCTGCCACGTTAGCTCGCACACCTGTGCGATCGCCTGCGCCGGGACCGCTTCGCCGAAGCATCCCAGGCCTCCGCTCGGGTTGACCGGTACGCGGCCGCCGATGCTGGTGTCGCCGTCGCGTAGGAGCTTCTCCGCGTCGCCGGGTGGGCACAGCCCGATTTGTTCGTACCAATCGAGCTCGAGCGCAGTCGACAGGTCGTAGACCTCGGCGAGGCTCATGTCTTCGGGGCCGAGGCCCGCTTCTTCATAGGCGTCGTGCGCGATCGATTCCTTGAACCCGATGTCGGGCATCCCGACGCCGGCCTTCGAATCGGTCGCCAGATTGGGCATCTCGATGATGTCGTTCGGATAGACCGGCGTGACAGTCGACACCGCTGCGATCTTTACCGGGTCGGTCGTGTGCTTCCGCGCGAACTCCATGCTCGAGAGCACCAGGGCTGCGGCGCCGTCGCTCGTCGCACAGATGTCGAGTAGGTGAAGTGGGTCGGCCACCAGCACCGAGCTCATTACATCTTCGAGCGCCACCTCTTTGCGGTAGCGCGCGTTTCGGTTGTGAAGGCCATGCTTCGAGTTCTTCACCTTGACCGCGGCGAAGTCCTGCGGAGTTGCGCCGTAGGCGTCCATGCGTCGGCGCGCGTAGAGCCCAAAATACGTGGGGTTGGTGATCCCTTGAATGTGGAAGCGCAACCAATCCGGATCTTCGGGTCGCCGTCCGCCCGTCGGCGCGAAAAAGCCTTTCGGCGCCGCGTCGGCGCCGATCACCAGCGCGACTTCGCAGAGCCCAGCCAAAATATGCGCCCGCGCGACGCCAATCGCCTGCGCGCCGGTCGCGCACGCGCCGTACGAGCTCGACACCTTTGCTCCGGACCAACCGAGCGCTTGCGCAAACGTCGCGCCCGCTACGTAGCCCGGGTAGCCATTGCGCATCGTGTCGCCGCCAGCCACCAGCTGAATGTCGTTCCACTCGACCCCTGCGTCCTTCAACGCATCTCGTGCGGCTTTGACGCCGTAGCCAACGAAGCTTTGCCCCCACTTACCCCAGGGGTGCATGCCGACACCGAGCACTGCAACGTCTTTGCTCATGCTGCACTCCCGCCGTCGGTAGGCTTCCAGTTCCAGGTGAAGTAGACGTGCTCGTCGTCTTCGTACAGCTCGCGAAGCACGAGCTCCATCGGCATGCCAGTCTTCAAGGCGTCGACTCCGATGCCGTCTGCTACCTGGCCGAGAATCGTGATCCCTTCTTCTTCGAGCTCGACCGCAGCGATAGCGAAGGGCTCGAATGGTTCTTTCGCGACGAAAGGCGGAGGTGGCTTGTAGTTCGCGCTCGTGTACGACCACACCTTCCCCGTGCGGCTCAAAGGCACCTCTTCAAAGTCGGCCTTGTCGCATGCCGGGTTCCTGCAAAAGGTCTTCTCCGCGGGAAAGAAATAGGTCCCACACGCGCGGCATCGTGTTCCGAGCAGTCGCGGCTCGCGCGGGTCCATGGTGAAGAGGCCTTCGACGGCCGGTGTCTTGGTTTTGTCAGGCATTGTGAAAGGTTCCATGAAATAGAACACGTTTCACTGAGTTTCAAGCCGACTTGGCGTACTGCGCTTTGGTGCGTTCGAGGAGGTCGGTGAGGTCTTCTCGGAGGGCTTCGAGGCTGTCGAGTGTTGCGCGCGTCGTCGAGCGATTCAGGCCGTCGATCTCCTCGACCATCCTCTCGAGCCGCCTTGCCGCAGCCACCGTGCGTCGGATCGCGTCCAGCTGTTCCGCGCCCTCGGGCTTCGGGTTGAAGACCGGGTTGAACCGTTTTCGGAGCTCCGCGACCGGCGCGCCTTCCTCGAACACCGCTTCGCGGAGCTCATCGACCACGCTCTGGTCCACCGCGCGTTCGTGCCCGGCGTCGTTGCTTGGGTTCTTCTTTAGGGCCTTTGCGAAGTAGTCGACTGCATCGCAGGTCGGAATGCGCTCGCTGAGGCCGTCCCGCTTCAGGACCGATGGGGCGTGCCGCTTGAGCGCAACGTACGACCCCGTGAGCTTGTCGGCCGTCGCCTGCTTGAGCTGAAGCTCGAGCGAGCAGTACGAGTAGAAGTCCTCATACCCCCAGCCGAGGTACGATTCCCGATTGCGGACCTCGACGAGCGCCTCGGCCATGCTCACCCACGAACGCTTGAACTCGCGCGCGCGCCGGACGACGTGAACTCGAAGCTCGTCTGCCCCCTCTGCTTCGAGCGCCTCTGCGAGGTCGCCGAGCCTTTGATGCGTAGCCATCGACGCTCTATAACACCGAAGTGCCGCGAACCACAGTGGAGCAAAACGCCGCGCGGCGCCGCGCAGCCACCTCGATGCTCGCAACCGAGCTCGTCGGCGACGTGGCCCGGGCTATCGCGGGGCCGGGGATGCAGGTGATGCCGGTCAAGGGCGCGCTCCTTCAACATTGGCTCTACGAAGACCCGGCCGAGCGACCGATGACCGACGTGGATCTCCTCGTTCGCCCGGACGATTTTGGCAGCCTCGTCGAGCGCCTCGAGGCGGCTGGCTATCAGAAAACGCGCCACCGCAGCGTAGGAGGAATCGTCATGGAGACCCCCTTCGGGTTGGCGCTCGACCTCCATTCGAAGCTCTTCGATAGCGCGCGGTACCGGATGCCCACCGCAGACTTGTTCGCGCGGAGCTCCGAGGATCACGTTCTGTACGGCGCAAGCGTGCAGATCCCGTCACCGCTCGACGTCTATGCGCACCTCATCGGCAAATTCGGCAGCGACCATCTCGACGGGGAGGCCACGGCACGCCTCGATGAAATCGCACGAATGGGGACACGCCTCGATGCCTCGCCCGAGGCGGTGGCCCGTCACCTCGTGCGCTGCGGCATGCGTCGAGCGTCGCGATATGTGCTTCCCTTGGTCCACCGAGCTGCGGGCGACGGATTCGCGCTACGAGTGTACGACTCTCTTCCTATCGATCCGATGGGTCGCAGGGTTGCCGCGGCGGCCAACCTGTTGTTGGCAGGTGCGGCGCCGGAGGCTCTGGCGGGCGCACTCGTCGCCCACATGCTCAACGATTCCCTGCCGCGAGGCGTTCACTCCGGCGCCCGCGCGTTCTTGCAAAGGGCCCGTCGATCAGGAAGAGACGGGGCCAATCGGGCAGACCCCAGGGGACCCCTTGGACGGTGGCGCCGGAAGGCAGCTCGTCGCGATGGCCTCTAGAGGCTCCCGATAGACAATTTGGGGCGGCTCGTACGGCGCGCGCCCAGAAATTTCAACAGAGCCCACACCGCTCGTTTCGCTTGGAGTGCTGGTCTTCTTCCGTTCCACTTCGCCCCTCGCGGCTACACTACAGTAAGTCGGACGCGTGTGCGACCCGACGCCGCCATTCTCTGGGCGGCGGGCGGGTAGATCGCGAGCGGGTCTCCCGAGTACGTGTGCGCCGCTCCCGGGCAGAAGTTCGAGACGAGCCCTGCGTCGCCCAAGCCTTCGAGCTTGCGCCGCGCGGCCTTGGTCGTTTCCCGGATCTCCCGAAGCATGCCCGACTCCGCCCAGATCTCGGTGATGCGCTGTTCGTGCAGGTTGCCAATCGAGACGCGCCACTGCACGCAGGGCAGAACGCTGCCGTACGGATCGATGGCGATGTTGTTCGACCCCGCGCCGCAGTGCTTGTCGGTACCCGCCATGTTCGTTGTTCGCGTGGCGGCAGGTGAGGGGTCCTTCGTGACTCCGGCGTCTCGCTTCGAGCGCGCCTCGAGCGTTCGCCGATATCGCGCCTGACCTTCGGGGCTCGCTTCGATGGCCAACGTGCTCCGGTCGCCGTCGTCCTTGGGCTTCACCTCTGGATCGATCTGCAATGCAACGTCTAGGTCGTCGCAAAGCGCGAGCAGCTCTTCAACCTCGTCCTCGTTCCATCGCGTCAGCACGCTATTGGCTTTCACCCGTAGCCCGATCGATTTCATCGTGCGGATGTTGGCCAAGAGGCGCGCGAAGCTCCCCGGCACCCGTGTTTGCCGATCGTGAGTGTCCGCCGCCGCGCCGTGAATGCTCACTTCGACGACAAACGGGTCGACTTCATCTCGAATTCGGCGAGCCACGGCTTCTTTGATCGCGTGG
>CBDURI010000158.1:0-6480 GCA_965369435.1 uncultured bacterium | reverse complement strand
TGCAATTAGAAAGACGATGAGCGCTTTGCCAAACACTATAGCTACGGTGAGCGCGCCCACGGCGACCCAGTGCTCCGCCACCAGATGCGGATTGGTCAAGGTGCCGATCGCGGCGAAAAACAAGGTGACGAACACCGATTTCAATGGACTCAGATCCGCGCGAACCTGAGTCGCGAACGGCGACTCTGCCAGCATTACGCCCCCCACAAAGGCTCCCAGAAGCGGGGACAATCCCAGAGCATGGGCTCCCCATGCGCATCCAACCGCGGTAACGATCGCCAACAAGGCAGGAAGATCCCGGTTCGCGCCCTCGGCCGAGAAGCCGACGAGTCTCGGAAAGACATATTTCAAGATCAGGACAACTGCCGCCACGAGCAGGAACGCGAACAACAGCGCTCGCGCCATCTCCCAGCCGAGATCCGCGGTCGACGCATCTCCCGCCAAGGCTGTGACTAGAATGACGAGCGGCACCACAGCGATGTCCTGTAGGAGCAGTATCCCCACGGTGCTGCGGCCGTGGAGGCTGTCGATCTCCGCACGGTCGAAGAGGAGACGCGTGACAAGAGCAGTACTGCTCAACGCCATCATCGCTCCGACCGCGATGGCCTGCCCCCTATCCAGCCCGAGTCCTCGGCCAACCCACGCCGCAGCCCCCATGGTCACGAGAACTTGAAGGGTTCCGCCTCCGAGGGCGATCGAGCCGATGCGCCGCAGCTTGCGCCACGAAAACTCCATCCCGATGGCGAACAACAGGAGAGTAACCCCCAGCTCGGCGATCGACAGGATCGCGTCACGGTTGGGGAGCACATCGAACGCGTTCGGCCCGAGCAAAGCCCCAGCTAGCAGGTACCCGAGCACAGCGTTCTGCTTGAGCCTCTCGAACAGGGCGCCGAGGAGCATCGCGCCCACAAGCAAGAACAGCGCGTCCTGAAGTATCGTCCATGCGTTCATTGGGCCTGCCGTCAGGACAGCTTTCCGAACCAACCGCGCCGCTCGAACCACTTAGCCACCTCTAGGACTGGCGAAATGGTCAACGATGCGCCGACGGCGATGATCCAGTCCTGCCGTGTCAACGCGTAGGTGCCGAACGGCTCGTGCAGTGGGGGAAAGGCCACGATGAATATCAGCAGCCCCAGCTCCCAAAAGATGGCGACGTTGAGCCACTTGTTGGCGAACGGCCGATGCAAGACTGACCGGCGATCGGAGCGGAAGTTGTAGGCTTTGAAGAACTGGATCAACACGAGGGACACAAAGGTCATCGTCATGGCCTCGGCAACACCGCGACCTGACCGCAGGGCCCACGTGAACAGGCCGAGATTCACCGCTGTGGACCACAGCCCTCCGACGATCATCAGTATCACGACGGGGCGAGTGAATATTCCAGTGCGCGCGACGCGCGGCGGTCGCTGCATCAGATCGTCTTCAGGAGGGTCGACCGCCAGTGCCAGCGCAGGTAAGCCGTCGGTCGCTAGGTTCACGTAGAGGATCTGCACAGCCGTCAGGGGCAGCGGCAAGCCAGCGATCGTGGCGCCGGCCATGAGACCGATCTCACCGATGTTCGAGGAGAGCAGATACATCAGGTACTTCTTGATGTTCTCGAAGATCCCGCGCCCTTCCTCCACCGCCGCAACAATCGATGCGAAGTTGTCGTCGAGCAGGGTCATCGCGGCGGCTTCTTTGCTTACGTCGGTGCCGGTGATCCCCATCGCAATGCCGATGTCCGCCTTCTTGAGAGCCGGTGCGTCGTTCACGCCGTCGCCAGTCATCGCTGCGACGTCACCCCGCTCTTGCAGGGCAGTGACCACACGAAGCTTGTCAGCCGGGGAGACGCGGGAATAGACCTCGATGGTTTCAATATCGCGCGCGAGCTCCTCGTCGCTCATGTCTTCGAGCTCTGCGCCGGTCACCGCGCGCCCCCCCTTGAGCAAACCGAGCTCACGAGCCACGGCCTTGGCCGTGAGGGGGTGGTCGCCCGTGATCATGACGACTCTGATACCGGCTTGCTCGCATCGTTCGATGGCGGCTTTGGCCTCGGGGCGTGGCGGGTCGATCATCCCCAGCAAGCCGAGGAAGGTCATGTCGTGCTCAGCGTCTTCGAGGGTGGCGTCTGCCTTGCGGGCCACGGCGAGCACGCGGAGAGCCTCGCCAGCCATCTGTTGGACCGCTTCCAGAATCGCGTCTCGGTCAGCATCCCCCAGGGCGACTTCGCCTTGCCCCGTCACTTGCCGGGAGCACGAATCGAGAATGGTCTCCGGCGCACCCTTGGCGTACGCGACCTGCCCGTTCGCGTTGGAATGCAAAGTGGTCATCCGTTTGGTTTCAGAAGTGAAAGGGATCTCGCCGATGCGGGGGAACTGGAGATCGAGGTCGTTCTTCCGCAATCCGGCTTTCGCCGCCGCCACGATCATGGCGCCTTCGGTAGGGTCTCCCTTGATGTGCCAAGCGCCGTCCGTGTCGTCTCGGACGAGGTGTGCATCGGAAACTAGCGCGGCGGCCCGTAGCAATTCCGTCTCGTGCGCAGAGGGCTCTATAGCGGGGCCATCCAGTGAGAACTCGCCCTCGGGCGCATAACCACTACCGGAGATGCTGAGCGTTCTTTCGGGCGTGTACAGCTTGCGGACGGTCATCTCGTCCTTGGTTAGCGTGCCGGTCTTGTCCGAGCAGATGACCGTGGTGCTGCCCAACGCTTCGACGGCTGACAGACGCCGCACGAGTGCGTTGCGCTTCACCATACGTTGCACGCCGATCGCCAACGAAATGGTGACGACTGCTGGCAGGGCTTCCGGCACGACGGCAACTGCCAGGGCGATCCCGAAGATGAACATCTCCAGCAACGGCTGGCCGCGCAGCAGGCCCATGGCGACGATAGCGGACACGACGACGAGTGCGGCTACCGCCAGAACACGACCGAGCTTGTCGAGAGTCCGCTGCAGCGGCGTCTTGCCGGACTCGACCGATTGCAACATCTGAGCAATCTCACCGAACTCGGTATTCATGCCGGTCCCGACGACGACGGCACGGCCCCGGCCATACGTAGCGATGGTTCCACCAAAAACCATGTTCACACGGTCACCGAGGGTCAGGTCCTCGCCGTCAAGCGGCTCGGTGTTCTTGTCTACGGGCACGGATTCGCCTGTGAGCGCCGCTTCGTCCACTTGCAGATTGATCGACTCGACCAGCCGTGCATCCGCCGCCACCTTGTCGCCCGCGTGCAATAGAATGAGGTCGCCCGGCACGAGGTCGCGCGCCGGGATCTCGATCTCTTGACCGTCGCGGATTACCACTACGATGGGCGCGGCCATCTTCCTCAGTGCTTCGATCGCGCGTCCTGCTCGGTACTCCTGGATGAAGCCCAGCACCACCGCGAACAGCACGATCACGGCGATGGCAATGGCCTCGACGCCGTGCCCGAGGAAGGCGGAGATCGCGGTCGCGACCAGCAGGATGATGATCAGGACATCCTTGAACTGCGTCAACAGAATGGCCCAGGGCGAGACGCGATCCGCCTCTTCCAGTTCGTTCGGACCGTAGAGAGCTAGTCGATGCTCGACTTCGATTTCCGCCAGGCCATGAGGGGACGAGGACAGTTGCGACAAGACAGTGTCAACTGGCAGCGTATGCCATGCGGGCGAGCTTGCGTTCGATAGTGCCTCGGTCACTGCCTCATCTTTCGTCGGGGACGCGATAGCCTACGAGCCTCGGGCTACTCGGTCGATCCGTTCACGGAAATGCTGAGGTTAGCTCCTCGAGGAGGGCCCAAACGGCTTTGATCCGAGGCAAGTTGCGCAGGGCGCGGTGCCCGACGAGCCAGACCGGGATCTCCGGCATGGGCGGCAGGCCTTCGATCGCTTCGAGTTCCGGATAGCGTGCGGCGAGCGGCAGGGCCAAGACCGATACTCCGAGCCCGCTAAGGGTTGCGCGCATCCTTACGGCCAAGCTCGTGGTGCGCAGCACGGGTTCGAGCTGAGGAAAGACGGCGTGTAACCAGGCTGCGTCCGGCAGGTGTGCCTTCGTCGTGTCCCAATCGAGCCAAGCGAGCTCTTCGGGCGACTTGCCGCGGTGCTCGCGCAGGTATGCCTTCGAACCGAAGACACCAAAACGTAGGGTGCCGACACGCCGGACGATCAGGTCGCCACTCTCCGGTCGTACGAACCGAAGCGCCAGATCCGCCTCTCGTCGGCTGAGGTCTACAATGGCGTCGCCCGCGATGAGCTCCATTCGCAGGCCAGGGCATTCGCGCAGAAAGCCAGGCAGAGCGGGAACGACGAGCTCGCTGGCGATCATCTCCGGCAAAGCGACGCGCACCACGCCGGCCAAGCGGGTGTCGATCCCTTCGACCGCATCCATGAGCTCGGCGGCTGTCGCCTCGAAGAGCTCGGCGCGCGGAACAATCTCTTCCGCCGCTGCGGTTGGGACGAGGCCCTCGGGCAGCCGGTCGAACAGCCGAACGCCGAGGTCCCGCTCGAGCGCGCCGATCCGTCGGCTGACGGTGCTCTGATTGACGCCGAGGCTCGAACCCGCCGCCGCACAGCTTCCCTCCCGGAAAGCAGCCAGAAATATGCGGAGGTCATCCCAGCGTTCCATCGGCCCATCCTTGCACGATTGCAACGAACATGTGCAGAAAAACTGATTTCAATGCGCAATCGCATGGCGCAGCCTGAGACGAAAGCTATGGCTCAGAACGGGTCGAGGCCAAAACAAAGGAATGGAAAATGAAATATCTCGACAAGCAAAGCTCGGCTCCGCGATTCGCAAACGGTGCGTTAGCCGTTGCCACCCTCACGCTCGTTACACTGACGGCGTGTGGCTCACCGGTACGCCACGTGCGGACCGCCCAACCAGACGCTGTGGCCACCCAGTCGGCTGACGGCGGCATTCCAGCTGGGACTTCGATCCCTGTCGTTGCGGTTCTCGAAGTCGCGTCGCGAGACGGTGTGTCGAAGCAGCCCACCACAGCGGGACAGCAGCCCTACTTCGCGGTCATGCAAAACATCACAAACAGTGAAGGGACGGTGGTCGTCCACGAGGGTACGCGGGTCATGGCGAGCGTCACCCGCCGAAAGAACCCGCGGATTGGGCGACCGGGCTGGATTGAGGTGTCCTTCAAGAGTACGACCGGGGCCGACGGAACCGTCGTGCGCCTCGACGACTCGCCACAGCGTCTCGAGGGTAAGAATCGCGTGAAAGGCTCGATCACCCTCGCGATTCTAACGTACGGATTGGGCCTGCTTCGGACCGGAGGGGATGTCACATTGCCGGAGGGCACCGGGTTGGTTGCCCGGGTCGTAGACTGACGGAGACGAGTATGCGTGCAGCCATGTTGGATGGGAACGGGCACTTTGACAGCGTTCGCGTGGGCGAGATCGATGCGCCCACCATGGGCAAGGACGAACTCTTGGTCCGTGTTCGCGCTGCGGCGATCAATCCGGCGGACCTGAAGGTTGTCAGCGGTACGGACGGCGGGGCTTTTCTTCATGCGAAGAATTTCCCCACGGCGTTTGGCTTCGACTTCAGTGGCATCGTCGAGGCGGTCGGCGGGGACGTTCAAGGTCGATCCATCGGCGACGAGGTGTTCGGGTTTCTCGCGTACTCGAGGTCCACCATGCAGGGCAGCTTCGCGGACCTCGTTGCGGTCAAGCCCGACACGGTGGGCGACAAGCCATCCAACATCAGCCACGAAGAAGCTGCGGCCACCGCAACCGCGGGGAGCACCGCGCTTCAAGCGCTCGAGGACAAGGGGCGCCTCCGGTCAGGACACAAGGTCCTCGTCAATGGCGCCTCAGGGGGCGTCGGGAGCTACGCTGTTCAGATTGCCTCCCTGTTGGGGGCTGAGGTTTGGGGCACAGCCAGCACCGCCAAGGCCGACTTCGTGAAAAGCCTCGGGGCGGTGCGCGTCATCGACTACAAGACGACGCTACTCGCCAACATCGACGAGAAGTTCGATGTGGTGCTCGATGCCGCGTCGAGGTCATCTTTTGGCGAGGCGAGCTCGATCCTCCAGCCAGGCGGCGCATACATCACGCTGCTCCCTTCGCTCGGCCTCCTTGGTGGAATGCTGCAGAGCTTCTTCTCCGGTAAGCGCTGTGGCTTCGTCATGGTGAAGTCGCGAGCCGCCGACTTGAGCCGGCTCGCGAGTTGGCTCGGAGAGGGCAAGCTAGTGGCATCGGTCGGCGCAACGTTTCCGCTCGACGAGGTCCCGGCGGCCTTGGCCGCACAGAAGGGCGGCAAGGTTCGAGGCAAAGTAGCCGTCACCGTCGCGGCACACTGAGATATTCGGAATCACGTTTGAAGTCTGGTATTGAGAAAGAAAATGCGAACAATGAAAACCCACCCGTTGATCTTAGGGCTTCTCATCTTCTCGTCCGCTACGGCGTCCGCTGCCGCGCAGGACGTGACTGCGGAGGCGGCAAACGAAATCGTCGTCGACATCACCAACATCGAGAACACCGACGGTCGCATCGGTTGCACGCTCTTTTCGAA
>CBDURI010000157.1:0-6515 GCA_965369435.1 uncultured bacterium | reverse complement strand
GCACGCTCCGCGGACTTGCAGGGACGCGAGCTGAAATCGATCTTCTTCGGTGGAGGAACGCCGTCACTCTGGGGGCCCAATGCGTTGAATCGAACGCTGCAGGGAATCACCAGCGCGTTCGAGCTCGTCAGTGACGAGCTCGAGGTGACGGTCGAGTGTAATCCGAGCTCTTTGACGAGGGAGAATGCTGCGCTGCTTCGCGAAGCCGGCGTCGGGCGCCTCTCGGTCGGTGTTCAATCGCTTCGAGACTCACATCTACGGTTTCTCGGACGCTTGCACGATTCGAAACGAGCGGTAGCTGCTCTCAGGGAGGCGATAGACGAGATGCCCCGTGTGAGCGCGGACTTGATGTTCGGTATGCCGGGCCAGACACTGGCCGAGCTCGGCGAAGATATCGCGCGCATTGCGGACACGGGCGTCGAGCACGTGTCCGCGTACGCCCTCACGATCGAAGAGAAGACCATGTTCGGCTCGCTGCACCGCGCGGGCAAGCTCCGAGTGGCCCCTGAAGAACAGTACGCCGACCTGTTCGAACACGCTGAAGAATGCTTCGCCGACCTCGGCTGGACCCACTATGAGGTGTCGAACTACTCGGCCGAAGGACAGGAGTCGCGCCACAATCTTCATTACTGGCGAGGCGGTGCCTATGTCGGGTTGGGTGCCGCGGCGGTTGGCTGTCTCGACCACGGACCCGGGCGCGCGGAGCGATGGCGGAACGACCCCAACCCACAGCGGTACCTCGAACAGGACACGCTCGGGGCGGAAGTCGAAGAGCTGGGGCCCGAAGAGATCATCCGTGAGGCACTGATGCTCGGACTTCGAACCATCGACGGAATGAACCTCGCCGCGACTGAGAAACGAGCCGGCCGCGACCCGAAGATTGGCCGCGAGCGGGAGGTCGAACGTGCCCTCGAGAGGGGCAACCTCGTCCAGGCCGGAGACTGGTTACGCGTTCCACAGGACCGCTGGCTGAAACTTGACGGCATTGTGCGAGACTTGTTCTAGAGTGCGGACCGGTGAAGCTCGATTTTGAAGAAGTCTCGGTTGCTGGTCTGGCTAAATCCTACGGACCAACACTCGCGCTGGCAGGCGTCGACCTGAGCTTCGAAGCCGGGACAGTCTCTGTAATCCAGGGCTCGAACGGCTCGGGTAAGTCGACGCTTCTCTGGCTCCTCGCGATGCTCGCTTACCCGACACGGGGAGAGATTCGCTACGGACAACATGGCGTCGCACGAGCCGACGACCTCCGAGGTCGCATCGGCTTCGTCGCGCATCAGCTTCAGCTCTACCCGGGGCTCAGCGGACATGAGAACCTCGTGCTTGCCGCCCGGTTGCAGAGCATCGCCTACGCCGAGAAGCGCGCCACCGACCTCTGCGAAGCGCTCGCGCTCGGCGAGTATTGGAACCGCCCGGTGCGCACGTACTCGCGAGGCCAGGCGCAGCGGGTGTCGATTGCCCGCGCCCTGCTCCACGAGCCTCGCCTGCTCCTGATGGACGAGCCGGCGACCGGCCTCGACGAGAAGTCGACCGGCTCGGTGGTCGAGCTCATCGCACAGGAAAAACGAGAAGGCGCGATCGTGATCATCGTGACCCATGAAGCGAAGTTCGCGAGCGCAGTGGCAGACCGCGTTCTTCACATGGACCGCGGTCGCATGGTGGAGCCCGAAGCATGAAAACGCTTCGCGCCGCATGGCTGGTGGCCCTCAAAGACCTGCAGCTCGAGCTGCGTACCAAAGAGATTCTGACCTCGACCGGTCTCTTTGCCGTCCTGGTCGTCACCCTCGGTTCACTCGCGTTCTACACGGACCCACTCAGCGCGCCGGACGTCGCGCCGGGCGTACTCTGGATCTCGATCCTGTTCTGCGGGATTCTCCTGATCGGCCGAAGCTGGGCGCTGGAACGCGAAAACGACGCGGTGTTTGGGCTGTTGCTGGCGCCGATTCCACGGGCCTCGATCTACATCGGCAAGACATTGAGCGCTCTCGTGCTGCTGTTCATGGTCGAGCTACTGCTCGTCCCACTGTGCTTGATCTTCTTCCAGATCGAACCAAGCGGGGTGATGCTACCGCTCCTCGCGCTGGTCTTCCTCGGTTCGGTTGGGTTCGTTGCGACGGCTTCCCTGTTTTCCGCCGTGGGCATCCGCACGCGGGCTCGTGATCTGATGCTGAGCGTGGTGGTGTTCCCCTTGGTAGCTCCGGCCCTCCTCGCATCGGCGGTCGCGACGCGCGAGCTCTTTGGCGGGGCCTCGATGGCCGAGATCCAGAGCTGGATGCGCATCCTCGGTGCCTTCGACCTGCTGTTCGTCAGCTTCGGGGTATGGATCTCGCGGCATCTCCTCGCGGAGGCCTGAGCGCTCAACGATAGGCGCGAATCAAGTCCAGCGCGACGGGGTCCGACCAGTCGAGCGCGCCGTCGAATCGAAAGCGCACCACGCCGTCGGCATCGATGATCCAAGTCTCGGGAAAGAGGTTGGTACCGAACTGCTCGGTCACTACTTTGCGGTCTGCGTCGAGCAGGCTCGTGATGCGCGAGGACGGCGGAATGATGGTCTCGACTTCTTCCCAACTCCGGTCGGTAGACACCGCGACGACTTCGACATCACCCCAGTCTTCGATGATCTCGGCCAGAAGCTCGATCGTCGGCATCTCTTGGATGCAGGGACGACACGTGACCGTCCAGAAATTCATGACGATGACCTTGCCTCGCTGCTCGGACATCTTCCATTCACCGCCGCCTTGCTTCGGGAGCGTGAAGTCGGGCGCGAGACGCGACGCACCCAAGTAGTGGGGAACGCCACCCTGGCCGTCCATTAGCTGTTCGAAGCGCGCGTTGCCGAGGAGTGCCCGGAACGGAGCCTCTCGTGCATGGGTTCGGGCATCCGCGACCGCCCCGGTGAAAACGAACACCAGGGGGAACGCGATCGCGGCCACGATGATGGTGGCGATGAGCTCACGACGAGACACGGCAGTGCCTTAGCGCTTTCCGAGCCCCAGCGAAAGTGGATCGTCGATCTCGGGCGGGCGCACCTTTTGCACCCCGACCAGGACGTAGATCCCTTCTTCGTCCTCGCTGATCCACTCGCTCATCTTGCTGACGGCGTGATTGTCGAAACGGGCTGGGCACCGGCCTTCTCGAACGGCACACCAGAGCGCTCCCTCAGGCCCCTGGCGAAGAGAGGCCGGCTCTAGGAGCTCCCGCAAGTCCCCCGAGAGAAGCAGACCGATCCCATCGGCCGTGGCCTCGATGTCCTTTACGAAGTACGCGGGGCCGTCGATTTCGACGTACGCCCAGTTGATCGCGTTGCTCAGGCAGAAGCGGCCATCCTCGGCGCGGTCTACCCAGCTATCGAACGAGCGGGCCAGGTTCGGGTGGTCGATCCGATCGTCGCCGTTGAACCAGCGACCGCGGGCATCGCGGCGGATGTCGGTCTCTCGGCTGCGGCCTTGAAGAAACTGCGCTGGGTCCATGACACCTCGCAGACTACAATGCGACTCGATGGCGAGAAAGAGCCGAAAGCTCGTGGTCGTGTCGAACCGCGGCCCATATCGGCATGAAGCTACCCGGGGACACGAACGTTGGGTCCGTGCTGCGGGTGGCTTGGTGACCGCACTCGACCCGGTCTTGCAAAAGCGCGGAGGGGTCTGGGTGAGCGCGAAGCCCGCCAAAGACTTCGACTCGGTCACGGTTCCGGCGCCGCACCTCGCATATGACCTCGCGCACATCTCGCTCAAGGGGTCGGAACAACGCGGGTTCTACGAAGGCGTCTCCAATGCGGTGCTGTGGCCGCTGCTCCACGGCTTCGAGCCGACAATACAGGTGGGAGAGGCACCGTGGTCGAGTTACGTAAGCGCCAATCAAGAGTTCGCCGATACCACCCTGTCGACCAGCGGGCCGGGCGACCTGATCTGGGTTCAGGACTACCACCTGATGCTCGTACCCGGCCTGCTGCGAGCCAAGCGGCCGAAGGCTCGGATCGGCTGGTTCTGCCACATCCCCTGGCCGCCGCCGGACACGTTCGGCATCCTTCCGTGGCGTGAGGAAATCCTCGAGGGTCTGCTCGGTGCAGACGTCCTCGGTTTCCACCTTCCGGAATACGCCGAGCACTTCCGCCAGTGCGTCCAGCGCTTCACCGCCCACCGAGTTTCGCGTGGGACGGTCCAGTACGGCGGCCGAAAAGTGAAGACGATCGCTGCGCCGATTGGAATCCCGGTGGACGACCTGCAGGCGCTCGCGATCGACCCGGACGTCGGGCGCGACGTCGAGCGGATCCGTCAATCGATGGGGAACCGCCGGCTGCTCCTCGGCGTCGACCGCCTCGACTACACCAAGGGGATTCCCGAACGGCTCGCCGCTTTCGAACGCCTACTGCGCCGCGACAAAACGGCGCGCACCCGGTACGCCCTAGTCCAGATCATGGTGCCAAGCCGAACGGACGTGAAAGCCTACGCGGACCTCAAGGAAGAAATCGATCGCATGGTGGGTGACATCAACGGACGCTACGCAGAAACGGGCTGTGTTCCGATTCACTACCTCTATCGGAACCTCAGCCAACGGGCGCTTTTTGCGCACTACCGCGCGGCAGATGTCGCCTTGGTGACGCCGTTGCGCGATGGGATGAACCTCGTGGCGCACGAGTACGCTGTGGCACGCACCGACGAAGACGGCGTACTGATTCTGAGCGAGTTCGCGGGCGCGGCGAAGTACCTCAAGGGGGCGCTGCTGGTGAACCCGTATGACGTGGAGTCCACCGCCAACGCCATTCATCGCGCACTTCACATGAAGGCCTCCGAGAAACGCAAACGGATGCGCTCCTTGCGCGCCGAAGTGATGCGGCTCGACGTACACCGCTGGGCCAATGGCTACATCGCGGCGCTGGAGGGCAAGTGAATCGCGTCGACGTGCTCGTCGAAACGCTGCTCACCCTCGAGCGCCCGCTACTCTTGGCGCTGGACGTCGACGGCACGCTCTCCCCCATCGTGCGTAACCCGGACCTGGCGGAGATCCCGGCGTCTACCCTGTCCACACTCGCATCGCTGGCCAAGGTGCCCATGGTGGAGGTCGCAATTGTCACGGGCCGCGATATCGGCTCGCTTTCGCGGATGGAACAGCTCGAAGGCGTGTGGCGTGCGGTCGAGCATGGGGCGCTGGTGTTGGCTCCGGGGCAGGTGCCGTCGAGGCGTGAGCTCACGAGCGCGCAGCACGAGGCATTGAGTCGCTTTCGACAGTGGGTCGAGGCGCACGCCGGGGACGCGTTCATCGAGTACAAGCCTCAGGCTATTGCCCTCCACGTTCGCGGGATCGCCGAGGACGACCCGGCCCGCGCGGAGCGGCTGCTCGCGGAGGCCGATGAGCTTGCCCAAGATCTGGGCCTCCATGTGCGGCGAGGGAAAGCCCTTCGCGAAGCCGAGGCTGTAGTTCACGACAAGGGCGCCGCGCTCCAGGAGCTCTTCGAGCGCTCGGGCGCGAGGTCCGTGTTCTTCGCGGGAGACGATCTCACCGACTTTCCTGCTATCGATTTCGCGTCGGCGCACGGCGCGAGCGCGTTCGTTTCCTCGAAGGAGCAACGCGGCATGCCGTCCAGTCCGGCGACGCTACTGCAGAGCGTGGACCAGGTTGCGGCGCTCCTTTCACAATTGTTGCAACGCATGACGGCCTGACCGGTGGCACGGGGATCTTCGCGTGGTAGAGGCATCGCATGTTGGATCGAGAGATCGCGGAGGCCGCTCGCATTGCGCGTGAGGCCGGCGCTATCTTGATGGACGTCTACGCGACCGATTTCGACGTCGCATACAAAGCCGAGGCCGACCCGGTGACCGAGGCCGATACCAAGGCCAACGCGTACATCGTTGGGGAGCTCCGCAAAGTATTTCCGGGCGACGGCATCGTTGCCGAAGAAACGGAAGACCGAAGTGACGCGCTCGAGGGAGGACGTTGCTGGTACGTCGACCCGCTCGACGGCACCAAGGAGTTCGTGGCGAGAAACGGCGAGTTCTCCGTCATGCTGGGCCTGGCCATCGACGGAGTGGCCACGGCTGGAATCGTGTATCGGCCCGTCAACGACAAGCTCTACGCCGGCGTCGTCGGCGACGGGGCATACCTCGAGGAGCACGGCGAACGACGCCCCCTGCATGTCAGCACGGTGGCGGACCCGAGCCGCTTGAGGCTCGTGGTGTCGCGCTCGCACCGCAACCGAGCGGTCGGCAACGTCGTCACCGAGCTTGGGATTACCCAAGAAACGACGAGTGGCTCGGTCGGGCTCAAGGCCGGCCTCATCGCGGAGCAGAAGGCCGACCTCTACATCCACATCGCCGACAAATCGAGCCTGTGGGACGCGTGCGGACCCGAAGCGGTTCTCAAAGCAGCGGGCGGGCGCTTCACCGATTTGACTGGAAACCCGTACCACTACGGCGGCACGGACATGCGCAACCGAAGCGGCATCCTCGCCTGCAACGCGGCGGCGTACGACGCTGTGCTGCCTAGCGCACGTGAAGCGGCCCGAGCCGTTGGGCTCATCG
>CBDURI010000156.1:0-6520 GCA_965369435.1 uncultured bacterium | reverse complement strand
CTCCGCGTGGTCCGCGACCACCAGGAAATCCAGCGGCCGGTTCAGTTTTGCCCGCTGACCAGTGCTGGTAACGACCTCCTCGCCACGGGCGAACCGGAAGCTCTGTTCCGGGCCGAGCTTGTTTCCGATTAAGCCGCTGTCCACAGAATACGAGGAGTGATGGTGGGTATCGCCGAAGAACACCTCCTGGGGGAAGTGCTGATCGACGTAGGGGGAATAGGGTTTCGGCTGTTCGACCAGCTGGTCCTTTTCCGGCGCCGTGTACCATTTTTCTTGCCCCTTTTCTTGCCCCTTTTCTTGCCCCAGCGCCGAGCAGCCCGGCAGGACGACGAGCGCTGCGGCGAGTGCAAGCAGATTGGTGACTACGCAGTGCAGTTTCGATTGTGCATTCATTTCCGAATCCTCTTCTCTTTACTCGCGAACGCCTGCCGGGTTTCCATCATCCCTGCCCAAGCCCAAAACCCCGCGTTCCAGTAGGGTGATTGGTTGTTGTAGGTGATCAGCTCCCAGCTGATGATCCATCGGCTTGGCGGAGTAAATGATGTCGGCATTAACCGCGCCGAGGGCGCGTTTCGCTGCGGTGTGGTGCTCGTCGTTCGCGTGTTCGCGCATCCAGCTGCGCAAACAGCAATGAGAAGAATGCAGATTCGTCTCATTCGCACGTTCGTCTCACTTCAACTCGATCGTCACTTTGTCGATCCTGCCGTTGAACTCGTTGTCACGCTCCTTGTACGCCTCGGTGACGGGAGTGGCGTCGTCCACCCCGACGTCAGCGGTCTCGTCAGCGGAGAAGAGGAATGGTGTGGTCTTGTCGATGCGGCCTTCGGCTACCTTGTTTCCATCCACGTAGAGGGTGCCGGTACCGCCCATGCCGGGCTTGTTGCCGCCTTCATAGTCGAACTCGTAACGGATTGTCGCGTTGCCCGGCGGAAGCCGCCGGGAACTGGTGATCGTGTACCGCTCCTTGCCGACCCAGTTGTGCACGTAAGACACCTTGCCGTTCTTCATGTAGAGGCTCCATCCGGCGAAACGGCCACCTTGACAGACGATCACTCCTTCGCCGCCACCCTTGGGAATCTCCACCTCGGCGGTCATCGTGTGGGACCGGTTCTTCACGTTGATGAACGCGTTCTCCATCATTCCCGTCATGCCTTCATAGACCGTCAGCGACTTCCGATCGCCCATGAGATCTGGCCGGCCGGCAATGGCGGCATTGAAGCGTTCTGCCACCCGGTCGTCGAGCGGAAGCACGTTGTGCTTCTTCGCCTCCTCCATCCACAGTGCCTGCAGCGTTTTCAGCTTCTCAGGCTCCTTGGCCGCCAGGTCATCGGCTTGGCTAAAGTCCTGCGTAACGTTGTAGAGTTCCCACTTGTCCTCCGTGAGCGGAGGCAACTTGATCTGGCCTGTCTGCCAAGGCGTCCGGTGCTTCGTCACCGCGGTCCAACCATCGTGGTAAATGGCGCGGTTGCCGAACATCTCGAAGTACTGTGTCGTGTGACGATCTTCGGCAGCCGGATCATCGAAGGAGTAGATCATGCTGACACCCTCGAAGGGCTTCTGCTTTGCGCCATTGACCGAGGTTGGGAACGGCAGGCCGGCCGCCTCCATGACGGTCGGCGCGATGTCGATCACATGGTGCCACTGCTGGCGCACGTGGCCTTTGGCTTTAATCCCCTTCGGCCAGTGAACCACTAACGGATTGCGGGTGCCGCCGTAGTGCGAGGCGACCTGCTTGGTCCACTGAAACGGGGTGTTGGTCGCGTGCGCCCAGGCGGCATGAAAGTGGCCGTAGGCCATGGGCCCGCCCATCTCGTCCAGGCGTTTCAGCTGATCCTCGACGCTATCGGGCAAACCATTGAGCACGACCATCTCGTTGAAGGTGCCGTTGAGCCCGCCTTCGGCGCTGGAGCCATTATCGCCAAAGATGTAGATGAAGAGGGTATTGTCGGCGTCACCGATCTCCCCGATCGCATCGTAGAGCCTGCCCACTTCGTAGTCGGTGTGCTCCGTAAAAGCGGCAAACACTTCCATCTGCCGGGCATAGAGCTTGCGCTGATCAGCCGAGAGCGAGTCCCACGCGGGCAGATCCCCAGACCTTTGCGTGAGTTTGGTCCCCTTGGGAACGACGCCCATCTCGATCTGTCGAGCCAGGGCTTGTTCCCGATACGCGTCCCAGCCGTCATCGAACTTGCCCTTGTACTTGGCGATCCAGTCTTCGGGAACGTGATGGGGGGCATGCGTCGCACCGGGGGCGTAGTAAATGAAGAATGGTTTGTCAGGCGTCAGCGACTGCTGGTAGCGCATCCATTTGATCGCCTGGTCGCTCATGTCGGTGGTGAAGTGGTAGTCGGGGTCGTCAGGTGGCTCGACCCTCGTCACACCGTCGTAGATGACCGGCGCCCACTGGTTGGTTTCGCCGCCAATGAACCCGTAGAACTTGTCAAACCCCGAGCGGGTCGGCCATCGATCAAAGGGTCCCGAGACGCTCACTTCCCACGTCGGCGCCTCGTGGTATTTCCCGAACGCGGCTGTGCTGTAGCCGTTCAGCTGCAACATCTCGGCAAGCGGCGCGACGCTGCCAGGTCGCACGCCCTGGTTGCCGGGAAACGCGGTCGCCACTTCCATCACCGAGCCGGTGTTCGCCGAATGGTGATTGCGCCCGGTCAAGAGCGCCATCCGCGTTGGGGAGCAAAGGGCGGTCGTATGAAATTGGTTGTACCGCAGTCCCTCCTCGGCCAGACGATCGAGTGTGGGCGTGTTGATGCCGCCACCAAAGCTCGTCGCCGCACCGAATCCGATGTCGTCGATCAACACGACGACCACATTCGGGGCGCCCTCAGGCGCTTTGACCTCGAACCTCGGCGGGGGCGTGGCATTGCGCGCGTCCAGCTCGGTGGTGGGTTTGTAGGTGGGTGCCTGGATCGGCAGAGCCGTACGGTCCGTCTGTGACGTGCTGTTCGCGCTGGTCGGATAGGCGGGGGCCGTACCGTTCTTCTGACAGCCTGCGAAACAGAGCGTCATCACAAGCGACGCCGTAAGGACACAGCGGGATGAATACGTGAACATGCGATACCTCATTTGGTTCTGGAGTTCGTTCATTCCACCAAAAATGACGCGTCGTCTATCCAAATTGCGTCTGGCACTTTCGTCCTTGACGCTGACGATATCAAAACCACCGAGCTAAAAGACGACGCCGAGATGCTTCGGGAGCACCGAGAACTCGAGCTTGCGCTCGAGCATGGGCTCACCGTCCAGATTGAAGTGCAGGTCTCTCGTCGACTCGATCGTGAACTCAGACAATTGCCGGTAGTGAAGGAAGCGGTTGTCCGGGTTTTCGGGCATTTTGACCTCGGCCGCCAGCCGCGCGACGTCGGCGGCTGGCCCATCGCTCACCACCGCGAGATCGAGCAGTCCGTCGTCGAGGCGCGCCTTCGGTGCAACCTCGAAGCCCCCACCCGCCAAACGGTTGTTCCCTACCGCCAAGAACACCAAGTTTCCCTCTGCTGGCTCCTGCCCGGGAACCAGCAGCCGACCTTCGTAGGGCTTGAGACGCAGCGCTTTGATCAGGCCCATGATCGTGTAGGCGCCGCCACCGAGTGCCTTTTTCAGAGGAGCTGGCGTGGTGGCGGTGATTTCAGCGCCAAAACCGCCGCTAGCCACGTTGATGAAGTAGCGACCGTTGACGCAAGCTACGTCGATCTCGTGTGCGGGCGACGCGCAGGCGATCTCCAGGCACTGCTTCAGGTCATCGCAAGGCAGGCCACAACCATGCGCGAAATCGTTGGCGGTCCCGAGGGGAAGCACGCCCATCACAGCCCGCGGTCGATCTTTCCCGTCGCCAACCAGCACGTTCACCACGGTGTTGACCGTCCCGTCCCCGCCGCCGGCAATGATGCGCTCGGCGCCATCTGCTAACGCTTCTTCGATGACTCGTGAAGCGTCCTCCTTGTCCCAGGGAATCCGGACGCGGAGCTCGGTGCCTCTGCTTCGGACGTGCTTCACGGCCTCTTCGACCACGGGCCGGTTCGCAGACTTGCGATTCAAGACGAGGCACACTTTCGACGCCATGCTGATTCCTTGTGGTGAAGGGGCGCGAGCATACTACGCCAGCCTAGAAGCGGAAGGCGAGGATGCGCTGCTGGAGGGACCGCGAACATGAGGGAACGCCAGCCCGTCTATCCAAATTGCGTCAGAAGCATTGTGTCCTGCGGCGTGGTCTGTAATAGACATCGTGGTTAAAGAACTCTCGACTATGATCCCCTTCCTCATTCGGAGGTTCGATGAACTACGAGGAATTCGCATCCGATCTCCCGTTGCAGCGAACCATCGTGTTCACGTCTCCGGAAGAGAACGAGGAGACGATGCGGCGCTGCGGCGTCACCCAGGAAATTCGGCAATCGGGGAAGGGAAAGTTTCGATGCGATTTGGCAGTGAGAAGCACCGAGCAAGCTGACCTGTTCGCGGATCGATTTAACAAAGCCTTCTCGATGTATCTGGAGCCGCCCGAGGGCATGGTCGGTTTTCTCTTTCCCCGGAGTGCAAGCGGACGGTTCTTGGCCTCCGGCACCAATGTGGCCAATGGGAAAGTGATTGTCCTTCGTAACGGATCAGGAACGGACATCGTGGCCCCGGACCTGGTCGGCTCTGAAGCCTTCACCGTTCCCGAAGCGCGATTCATCGAAATGACCGAGGTGCTCTGCCCGACGTTCGACCGACCGGAGAAAACCGTCGTGATCGAAGGGAACCCCGCACAACTCCACGTGCTGCGGAAGGCTGTGCTCAACCTCGTGGCTCATCCTGAGTCGAAGGCTGATCCGGAACAGGTCTCCAACCTACTCGCAGCAGCGATTGCCTGGATGGGCCATTCCTCGAGTCATTGGAGACCCGAAGGTCTGACGGTCAATCGGGCTCGGAAGCGCGTCGCCAAGATAGCCCAGGAGTTCATCGAGGAACACTACAAGGAAGCCGTTCGCGTCGAGGACCTGTGCCGCGTAACCGGCGTCGGCGTCCGGACCCTGCAGCGTTGCTTTCGTGAGTATCTCGACCTCACCACCACGGACTACCTGAAGACCGTGCGGCTCGACGCGGCCCGCCGTGCGCTCGTCGCCGCAGACCCCTCGCAGGCTACCGTCGCTGCGATTGCGCTTCAGAACGGACTCACCCACCTCGGACGGTTTTCCGTGGAATTTCGCGAGCGCTTCGGGGAGTCGCCGAGAGAGACGCTCACCATGCGACCGGGTCAAAAGTCGTAATTGGGCGTGCCACTGTTAGCGGCCGGCCCAGCCCATTTTGCGTACGACCCAGAGTGGAACGGTGGCGGATAGAAACATGAGGCCGAGCGCGATCATGTAGGCGTACTTTTCGTCGAGCTCGGGCATGTTGTGAAAGTTCATGCCCCAGACGGCGCCGAGAAGCGTGGGTGGCATGAAGATCGTGGCAATGATCGAAAACCAGCGGGCGCTCGCATTTTGTCTGATGCCGATGTAACCGATGGTCGCATCGACCAACCGGCCGAGCTGATCCTCGACCGATGTGGCAAAATCCCTCACGCTGATCATGTCGCTCGCCAACCCCTCAACCTCGGCTCGCGTCTCGGGCGACAAAACCACTCGCGAGTCGTTCTTGAGCGTCTCAACGAGACGCATGATCACGCGGTGCCCGTAACGGACTTCCACCATTTGCGCTTGTCGCGGACCGAGGTCGGTGAGGAGCTCCTCCAGCTCGAGCTCCGCTCTCGAGTTACTGCTTGCGGTGAAGAGCCTTTGGGAGTGACGCCGAACTTCGGTTTCGGCTTCGTCTAGAGCCATCAACGTGGTTTCCATCGCGCGCGACACGATGCGGAGGAGAATCTGGGTATGAGGGTGCGCGTTAGCCTTCACGCCCGGCATTTCGCGAGCCGTCTGGTCGACGGCGGGCGTCGATCCGCTTCGTACGGTGATGAGCCTTCCCTGGCCCATGAGCATCGTCACCTTCGCGCTCCCCGGGGCAACCGCAAGCGCGCCCTCTGGACGATCGGCGCGAAAAAGGACGGTGAGCTGGTGGTCATCGATCTCCACGTGACCGTATATGTCGAGCTTGCGAACGGATTCATCGATCTCGAGACGCAAACCTAGCTGGCTCACCAGGCTTTGGGCCTCTTCGACGGTGTGATCTCGGATATCGACCCAGACTGCTTCCGCAGGAATCTCTTCTGGCGCAACTTCAACCGGTTTGAACCGACCATCCTCGACGACGTAGCCTGTGATTTGCATGGCCATGATCTGCCCGATGAGCAGCGTCAGCGCCACTGTCAACGTGGAAGTGGCATCACGTTCGCCCAAGCCGAAATTGTCGGTGACCACATAGTGACCAGAGCGCAGGGCAAGGAGCAGGATTGCAGGTTATCTCGGGGTACGCGAGATGGAGGCTTCGCGCATCGGCACGCAGCCCAGAGCCCCTTTACGGAATAGCCAGACCGTAGCCATCCGGAGATCTCGTCTTTGCGCTGGAGAAAGGAGGCGTAGGGCTCGTCCTCAGGAGG
>CBDURI010000155.1:0-6634 GCA_965369435.1 uncultured bacterium | reverse complement strand
CACGCCGCGAATTTCTCCGGAAGAGCTTCGCGGGCGTGGGCTGGATGATCGTCGGCAACACCCTTAGCCAGTGCGGCAGCAGTGGCGACGGCATGGGCGGCAGCGGCGGCATGGGCGGCATAGGCGGCAGCGGCGGCATGGGCGTGCCCACGATGAGCAACATCGCGAACCTCGGACCCCTGCAGGACCCGGATGAGAACGGGCTGCGTCTGCCCGTAGGCTTCACGAGCCGGGTCATCGCACGGTCCAGCATGGAGGTCGGAAGCTCGGGCTACGTCTGGCACAACGCGCCGGACGGTGGAGGCGTGCTGGCCACCGGCGACGGCGGCTGGCTGTACGTGTCGAACTCCGAATCCCCTTCGCTTCTCACTGGTGGCGCCGGGGCGGTGAGGTTTTCTTCGAGCGGGGAGGTCATCGACGCGTATCAGATTCTGAGCGGGACCAATCTCAACTGCGCCGGCGGCCTCACGCCTTGGGGCACCTGGCTGTCATGCGAAGAAACGCCAACCGGCCGCGTATGGGAATGCGATCCGCTCGGCGAAAACGAGGCCGTGGTGCGTCCGGCGATGGGTGTTTTCGAGCACGAAGCGGCAACGGTCGACGGAGCAAACAAGCACGCCTACCTGACCGAAGACGAGGACGACGGGCGGCTGTATCGATTCGTGTACGACGCGCCGGAGGACCTGAGCGCGGGCGAGCTGCAGGTAGCTGAAGTCATCGGCGGCGGGCCCGAAGGCCTCGTAGAGTGGCACACCGTCCCAGACCCGAGCGCGCAGACCACGCCCACTCGGCTCCAGGTCGCGGCGAGCACGCCATTCGCTGGCGGCGAAGGGATTTGGTACCAGGACAACGTGGTCTATTTCGCCACGAAGGGCGACAACCGGGTCTGGACGTACGCGACAGACACTTCGACGTTGACCATCCTCTACGATGCAGCCACGTCGAGCACTCCGATTCTCACGGGCGTGGACAATCTCGTCGTTTCGCCCGCCGCAGATGTAGTTGTCGGTGAGGACGGCGGCGACATGCAGGTTGTCGCGATCAGCGCGGAGGGCCCGATCGTGCCCCTCGTGCAAGTCACCGGACAGGACCTCTCGGAGGTCACGGGCCCGGCGTTCGGCCCGTCGCTGCAGCGTCTGTATTTTAGTTCTCAGCGTGGAACCGAAGGTCTCGACATCCTCGGCATGAGCGGCGTCACCTACGAGGTGAGCGGGCCGTTCTTCATCTAACGCGTTAGCCGAACACGCGGACAACCAACGCGAAGGTGCCTACTGTCGCACCCACGAGCGCCGTCACGTCGACGACGGGGCCGCCGAGATCGCGGCGTCGAATCCATTGAAGGATCGGCCAGATGCACGCGACGACCGCGAGCTGCCCGACCTCGACACCCGCGTTGAAGCCGAACAGCGCCTGGAGCAGATTCGAGCGGGGAAGCTCTTGTTCGAGGAGCACACTCGAGAATCCGAGACCGTGCACGAATCCGAACAGGCAGGCGACCACCCAACGAAGACGGCCGGCGCCGGTCAAAGTACCAAGCAACGCGAAGTAGCAAGCGGTAAAGAGGGCAATGCCCCAAAACGCAGGCAGCCCTCCGAACGTGGCACTCACCACGAAGAGCAGCAGCGTACCAAGAATGACGATCGGGCCGCCACGCACTCGCTCCATGCCGACGTTCTGAAGCGCGACGAGCAGAATCGAAGCGGCGATGGTGGCTTCGACGGCACGCACATGAGGGACCAGCACACCAAACGCAGCAGCAGCGAGCGTAACGCTGTGACCCACGGTAAACCCAGTGACTAGAACCGCCACTTCGCGAAGGCGCGGCGCGACCACGATCAACAAGAGCAGGAAGACCAGGTGATCCCAGCCGCTGAGGATATGCTCGACGCCGAGACGCAGGTAGCTGCCGATCCCCCGAGCGGTTCCTGTCTGATGCGTCGAACCGATCGCGGCCGTCGGCGCCGTCGACGACAACACGACGTCGATCGGCGTGGCTCCGAGGACCGTAGCGAGGTGCACATGGGTGCTCAGAGAGGTGAAAAGCTCGCTATGTAGGGTCACCGGCGGCGATGCACAGCGGACCCGCCATTCGACGCGGAGCCAACCGCGTTCGGCCCGAAGCCATGTCGCGCTCGACGGAACGGCTTCGCACGGGCCAGCGTCGGATTCCAAGGTGAGCCGGCTCTGCAGATACGGCAGCACGCTCGAGCGATCGAAGGGAAGCGACGTCAGCTCGCGCCAGCCCACCCTCACCTCTGCGATGGCGCCGTCTTCGATGAGCGTCCACTTCGAATACGAGACGCTCTTCTGATGCGCGAGCACGGATGCCGGAACGAGCAGAACGAGAACGAGAGCCGGCACCGCGAGACGCTTCACCACTCCGCCTCCACGCGGATGTCGGTGTGCTGACGAGCTACCTCGAGGAACTCACGCACTGCCGCCTCGCTGCGAGCGCGAAGATAAGCAGCCTCGATGGCGTCGCGCGCTTCGTCGAAGGGCACCGGGCCGCCATCCCGGCGTTCGAGCAAACGAACGCCGTACCCTGTTGCGCCCTCACCGATGACGGCCGAGGCGCCTACCTCGAGGTCGATCACCTGGCGCGCCGCGCTCGGACCCAGACGCTGCTCGATTTCCTTCGCCAGCAGCCAGCCGTCGGGCAGCGGAACCGCCCCACCCTCGACCGCGACGCGATACTGCGCGCTACGCTCGAAGCGGAAGCGTTGCTCTTCATAGAAGGCGCGGAGCTCTGCCTCCTCGGCCGCGGTCGCCTCATCTTCAGCTCGGCGTACCAGGAACGCGATCATCGCTGTTGCCAACTGGTTGCGAATCTGCGGATCGCGCTCGGGGAGCCCGAGCTCGATCGCACGATCGATCAACAGCTCCTGATCGATCAGTCGCTGAAGCACTCGTTCGCGGTCGTCTTGTCGCAGCGTCCCGCTCTTGCGATCACCTGCCACGGCCTGTAACGCATTCTCGTACGAAGACCGGGAGATCGGACGCTCGTTCACCCACGCGATGGCGTCCGCCGTGGGCTCAACCGCGTCTGGCGTACGAACGATGTAGAAGACGGCAATGGCGGCCCCGGCGAGCATCCCGCCTGCGAGAAGCCAAGCCCGACTCATGGCTCCGGGCCGGCCAGCAAGAAGATCGGGGAGGACCAGGCACGCTCCTCGGTGTCGACCAGGCAGTCGTCGTCGACGGGGGTGCGGAAGTTGCCGTAGCAGGGCTCGCACTCACCCCCGCGGCATCGAAGACCGCCACCGTTGACGGTCGGCGTCGGCTCCTGGATGGCGCGGACATAGTACAACAGGTCTCGGCCAAGCTCGCCGTACGACGGGTCCTCGAACTCGACGACGCAGAGCTCCGGCCCTTCGGGACAGGGAATCGTCTTCCACGGGTCCTCGATGAGGTCGTCGACGGGCTCGTCCTCGCTGCGCTGCCGCTGAATCCGGATCACTTCAATGCGAGTGATGCGCCGGCGATGGTCGCCCGGGTTGTAACACTCGCTGGCGCAGATGCGTTCCAGGCGGTCCTCTCCGAGGGCCTGAATGACATCGGGGGCACAGCCCGGCTTCTGCTCGAAGGAGCCAGCCGCACGCACCTCGAACTTCGGTGTCCCCGTGAACTCGAGCTCGCTGCCCATGGGTAAGACGCCCTCGGGGCCGTTCTTGATGTCGAACCAGAGCAAGAGGCGGTCGCCCGAGGTTCCATACACGTTGCGGCTCTGCATGGCGTCCCAAATCGCCTCACGTGACCGCTCGGTGGCATGTACCGCGACGAGCCCGCCCGTGATGAAGAACGAGGCCTGCCGCTCCATCCACATCAGCTCGAAAGGAGGCCGCTGCATCAGGGTCGCAATGGTGTACGTGGTGGACTCGGGTTCAGGCTGACCCCGGTCGCCAAACATCGACTTGCGCCAGGACTCGCTCGGAGCCCCGCGCGCTTCGGTCATCTGCAGCCGCGCGAACTCCTTGTAGCCGGTGCCCGCACGGGCACTGTGGTTGTCGCTCGACGCAATGAAGCCCATTGTCGCGTGCCGTGGCTCTTCGGGGTTCTCGAAGTCGCCCTTGGCCAGCATGTATTGCACCGAGCCGGCGGGCCGATACTGATAGGCCGGCAGATAGCAATCGGTGCATGTGCCGCAGTTGTTCCAGTCCGGAACATCCTCGCCCGGAATCGTCACGTGCCCGGCAAGCGCCACTCGCAGGTAGTCCGCTCTCGCCTTTTCGACACGCTGCTGACAAAGGTCGGAGGCCACGTCGTCACATCGCTCTCGGATCATTTCGCCGGCACGCCAGCAACATGCTTCGTAGTCGTCGGTGGGTTCGGGGCACTCCATGCCATCGGCGGTGAAGTTGGCGGAGCGGAAGCTTCGGTACTCTTCGGAGTTGCCGTGCCCGGAAAACACCTCGACCAGGCGCTGGAGGCTCGCGTCGTCGAGGTCGGCGCGAAGCTGTTTGTCCCAGGTATAGCCGAGCGGCGTGTAGAAGCCCCAAGTGGTGCCGTGCGGAATCACGATCGTGTCGAGGCCCCACTCGTTGATCTTTCGAAATAGAACCTCGGGCGTGGCGGCTCGTTCGCGGCACGTCGGCGACAGCTCCTTGCTGTTCACGTTTTCGGGGCAAACCGGGTACTTGCCGTTCTCGCGGATGTGGCGCGCAAAATCGAGATAGCCCTGCTGCTCGGGAAACGCGCGCACCGGAAGCGTCAACAGAGACCAGAGCGCGCTGATGTTCGAGAACGCGCGCGCTGCGAGGCCAGGCGCAGAGATCGGGCGGGCTGGTAGCTCGTCATCCGTGTCGTACTTGAAGATGACGTTCTTGTGACCGTAGTGTTCCTCGGGGGTGAGCCCGACCTGCGTCCATTCGTAGCCGGTGAACGCGATCACGTCCGGCTGCGCGCTCTCGGCCGCTACTGCGTTGCACTGACGCACCGAATCCCGGCTCATCTTCCAAGTTCGTGGGTTGAGCGCCTCGGCGTGATCGGTGAGCGCATAGAAGTCGAGCTGCGAGCAGAAGCGGGCGAAGTCACACGCGTCCGCGGGAGGGTGGACGCCCTCGCCCCCCATCAAGGGAAGGCTCCACATGAACGCATCGACGGAAAGCGTCGTGTGGACGTGGAGGTCTCCAAATAGGATTCGGTCGGCGCTGTTCGGAGCCGCTCGTGTCTGGCCGGCCGCCCGCGCAGCGACGTGCTCAGGCGCCAGCGCAACCTGGGCAATTTCGCCGTCGTACTGCTCCTTGCCACCCCCGTAGACGACCCAAAAAGCCAACACGAACAGCACCAGGCCAAGAACGACCGTAAGACAACCCTTTTTCCACCAAGCCACGCGGGCCGAAGCATAGGTCGGGATGATCACCTGTCCAAACGGTTGGGAAATTGGCAGGAGATCGCGGAGTTTTGTGGCTCGACTCGACTTGACTCGGTTGTCACAGATTGATAGCTCGGAGTGCGAAGGGGGACTTCATTGGAGAGACTGACGCTGAGGGAGAGAATTCGGTCCAGGGATCTTCGCATCCAATCTGGTGGGCCCTGGGCGTATACCCTGAGCGCGATCGCGCACTATGGCGTTCGGGCGGTCACGGGCTCCCGCGTGCAGCGTGACACCAAACATATCCTCAATGAATACGAAGCGGACGACCGCGACGAGTATTGGGACGACCAGCTTTCTCTAGAGCAGCTCATCTATGGCGACGATCGCACACCCAAATGGTTGCTGCAGAACGGTGAGTTGATCGTAGGGATTGATCGCGTTTCGCGCGAGTACTTAACGCAGCGCCTCCTGTCTCGCGTGTCGGCGTGTCTTCCAGACGGAAAGGGCACCATCGCCGAGTTCGGGTGCGGCACGGGTAGGAACCTATTCTTCTTGAGGCAGCACTTTCCCGAGGCTCGACTCGTGGGATTCGAGCTCAGTCCCAGTACAGCGGCGCGAGCCCAGGCAGACGCCGACGCATTCGATCTAGACATCGAGGTGAACCAGGCAGACATCACCGCGCCGCTGGCGTGGGATGGTCGTGCTTCGGTCTCCTTCACCGTTCACGCGCTAGAACAACTTCCTCGTGTGTTCCCGGTCGCGGTCGACCAGATTTTGGGAGTCACGGATGGAGCTGCGATCTTTTTCGAGCCGGTGCGCGAGTTGTTCCCCGTGACCCCTCGAGGTTTGGCTGCCCGTTTGCGACTGAGAAACGCAGATCACTTGAATGGGCTGCTGAACTATCTTCGTCAGAACGGGGCTGGACGTGTCGTCGTTGCCGAGCGGCTTCCTACCGTCGGTGCTCCGCTCAACCAGACGTCCGAAATCGTCGTCGAAATGAGCTAGAGTCGAGTTGGGGTTCAGGGGGCGGCCAGCATCTCCAGCAGTTCCTCGGCAACTTCGGGTCGGACGGCCACCAGATTGTATCCCGTGGCCGGTAGCGACTCGGTCGGGAGGCTGGCGAAATAGGGATCCGGAGTGACCACCGCCTCGCGAGCCGGGCCGGTCCGAATGAACACGAAGCCTTTGGCAACGAGCAGCTGCTCGACCTCCTGCGGCTGATAGCCGAACCGCCGACAGTTCCCCGTCGAGAGCTCGCAATAGACGATTTGAGTTTGCTCGAGAGTGCGTGCCGCGCCCTGTAAGACGGGCAGCTCGTAC
>CBDURI010000154.1:0-6680 GCA_965369435.1 uncultured bacterium | reverse complement strand
TCGCATGAGTTCTGCGCGCTCGTCCTGTGCATGCTGCTCGCGGCTGGGTGCAACAAGGGCAGTGGCGAAGGCAGCGCGGTCGGCCAGGTTTGGGCGCCCGGCTGCGGCCTCAACGGAGAGCCTTTCTCCCTGGACCCGAACTTCTTCGCAATGCAGCCCAGCGCCTCCGTCGAGATCATCGACATCGTCGTGCAGCATGGCAGCGACCTGCAGAGTTTCACCGACGGCATCTCGATCTTCATTCGCGACCCACGCATGGTGAAAGAGAGCATGCTCGGCACAGATATCGACCTCGGGGGCATCGGCTTCGCGTCCGCAGTCGAGATGACACTGTTCCTCAACGCCACCTGTCCAGGGCTGGCTCGCCTCCCGGTCGTCTACGGCGCGGTGTCCGGCACGATTCGCTTCGAGGAGCTTTACGTGCCCTGGATGCATAACGCCACCAAGGAAACCGTCGCGGTGTTCACCAACGTCGAGTTCATCGACAACAAAGACCGTGACGAACGCCGCGCCGTGCTGGACGGTGATTTCCGGTTCCTGTTCGAGCGGGGATTGCCCACCCAGTATTTTCAGTACTGATGCCCGACAAGCGCTCAGTGCAAGGCCACGTTCGCGCCGTCGGCCGCGGGGGCGACGCGGTGGTCGAGACGCCGGACGGCGTCGTCCTGGTGCCCGGAGCCTTGCCCGGCGAGCAGATCGAGCTGAAACTGACGCCGTCCAAACGGGGAGCGGCACGAGGTCGCCTCACGCGTGTGCTGCGCGCAGCGGACGAGCGTCGGGAGCCGGCCTGCGCCGACGCCGTACGCTGTGGCGGTTGCCCGTTGATGATCGCAGGTCCTGAGCTTCAGCGCGACATCAAGCAGGGTTTCCTTCGCGACGCGTGTCATGGACTTCCGGGCGGTGCGGACACGGCGATCGAATGGGTCAGCTCAGCCGAGGAGCTCGCATACCGTCGTCGCGCGCGACTTGCCTGGCATGGCCACACGATCGGTTACCGGCAGCTGCACTCCAAGCGCATCATCGACATCGACGAGTGCGGCGTGCTGATGCAGCCGCTGCAACGGGGGTGGCAAGCAGTGCGTGACGGACTCGCTCCCTCTTTGCGCGGCAGTGGAGAGATTCAACTGCAGCTCACGGGCACGGAGCGCGTCGTCGTCGACCTTCATGCCAGCGACGATCAGGCCCCAGGGTTGTTCGACGCCTGTGAGGCGCTTTGCAAGCGACCGGTCATCGCCGGGGTCACACTCCGAACCCGCGAGGCGGGGCGTCCCGCGACTTGGGGCGAAACCGATGTCGTGTTCCGAACGGGGGAGGGCGAACCGCTGGAGGGTCCCGCGGAGGCGTTTTCGCAAGCCAACGACGCGGTGAACGAGAGGCTCGTCGAGGCGGTGGTCGAGCTCGCCGAGCCCGGGGGATTACGCGTGCTGGAGCTCCACTGCGGGATTGGGAACTTCACCGTCGGGCTCGCCGCGCAGGCCAAGGCGCTGATTGCGGTCGAACAAGATCCGCGCGCGGCCGAGGCCTGCCAGCGCAATCTTCGACGCAGGGGGCTCAAAGCCCGCGTCGCGGTCGGCGATGCAAACCATCCGCCCAAAGGCCGCTACGACGTGGTCGTACTCGATCCACCGCGGCAAGGCGCCAGGGCGTTCTTCGAAGACAGCAATGTGCTCCCCGGGCCGAAGCGGCTGATCTACGTGTCGTGCGACACTGCGACGCTAGCGCGCGACCTCCGCCTTGCGACGGCCAAGGGCTACCTCGTCGACCGCCTCATCGGCTTCGACATGTTTCCCCAGACGGCCCACCTGGAGTCGCTGGTGCGCCTCGTTCGCGCGTAACCGCCGTCCGCTGCGTTGCCCAGGCCCGGCGCGGGCGCTAGCTTGTGCCCGGATATGCGCTGCCCCTACTGCGGAACTCTGGAAAACCGCGTGATCGACTCCCGCCTTTCGCAGGCAGGAGAGGTCACGCGACGGCGCCGTGAGTGTGAGCACTGCGAGCGTCGGTACACGACCTACGAACGGGTGGAGCAAACCCTACCGCTCATCATCAAGAACGACGGCCGCCGACAGCCCTACGATCGGGCCAAGTTGCTGGCTGGCCTCCGGCGCGCGTGCGTGAAGCGGCCTGTTTCGGCCGAGGCGCTCGAGCGTTTCCTGCACCAGGTAGAGCGCTGGCTCGTCGACACGGGAGATCAGGAGGTTGCGTCGCGGCGACTTGGAGAGCACGTCTTGCACGAGCTCCGCGACCTCGACCCGGTCGCGTACGTGCGTTTTGCCAGCGTCTACCGCGACTTTCAGGACGTCGGGGAGTTCTTCGACGAGCTCGCCAAGCTCAAGGACTAACATGGAGTCCGACTTCGAACGTGGGGTGATGCAGCAAGCGGTCGAGGCCGCCAAGCGTGGCCGGACGAGCCCAAACCCTCACGTCGGGGCAGCCATTGTCCGCGATGGGGAGGTCATTTCCATGGGCCACCACGCGAGGGCCGGACAGGCGCACGCGGAGGTCGATGCCATTCGAAATGCCGACGGGTCGGTCGAGGGTGCAACCCTGTACGTCACATTGGAGCCCTGCAACCATCAGGGTCGAACCGGGCCGTGCACCGAGGCGATCCTGAAGGCGGGCATCGCGCGCGTCGTCATCGGGTGTCGCGACCCCGCTCCCCACGTTGCAGGCGCCATCGACCGCTTGAAAGGCGCGGGCGTGGAAGTGGACGTCGGGGTGTTGGAGGAAGAGTGCAGCGCACTGGTTGCCGATTTCGCCAAGCACATCCGCTCGGGACTTCCATTCGTCACACTGAAGGCCGCGGTGACGCTCGATGGAAAAATCGCCACTCGCACCGGTGACTCCAAATGGATCACCGGTCAGGAAGCTCGAGCCGAAACGCACAGGATGCGAGATGAGAGTGACGCTATCCTGGTCGGGATAGGGACCGTCTTGGCCGACGACCCGAAGCTCACCGTTCGGCACATCGAGGGGCGAGACCCGGTCCGGGTGGTATTGGACGCCAGCCTTCGGACGCCGCCAACGGCAGCCGTCCTCGATCCAGGCCGCACATCGAGTGCCGGCACGCTGATCTTTCACGCGCACGATGCGGACGCCTCGAGGCATGAGGCCCTGAGCGCCCCAGGCGTCGAGCTCATCCCGGTTTCTCGCGACACCCGGGGCGTCGATCTGAACGAGGTCTTGAGAAAGTTGGGCCAACGCGATGTCGTCCGACTCTTGGTCGAAGGCGGCTCACATGTTCACGGCGCGTTCTTGGACATGGGCCTGGCCGACCGCGCGGCGATTTTCATCGCGCCTCGCATCCTCGGTGACCCCGAGGCGATTCCCTTCGCGGCCGGATCAGGTATCGACTCGATCGAGCGAGCGTGGCACTTGGTTCGTACTCGGGTTCGAGTGTTTGGGTCCGACTGGTTGGTCTCTGGCGACTTCGAGAGGATGAAATAGATGTTCACCGGACTGATAGAGCAGATTGGGACGATCGATCATCTCGAGGGGCGGGACGACGGGCTGTCGATTCGCATCGCGTGTGCGCTTCACCCGTACGAGCTTGGCGAATCCATCGCCGTCAACGGAACGTGCCTCACCGTCAAGTCCTTCTCGGAGGGGCACTTCGACACGGACGCGTCGTCGGAGACCCTCGACAAGACCAACCTCGGCGATCTGACCGAGGGGGATCGGGTTCACCTCGAGCGAGCGCTCGCGCTTGGTGATCGGTTGGGCGGTCACCTCGTGAGCGGTCACGTCGACGGCGTCGGTACTCTCATGTCCCGGACGCCGGAGGGGGACTACGTACGCGCGAGCTTTGAGGTCCCTGGCCCGCTCGCGCCGTTCCTGGCGCCCAAGGGCTCGATCACCGTCAACGGCGTGAGCCTGACGGTGAATACGGTCACAGGCACCCGTTTCGACGTCATGCTCGTGCCTTACACGCTCGCCGAGACGACGTTCGGCGAAATGGCGAATGGCGCGCGGATCAACGTAGAGGTCGACATTCTCGCGAAGTACGTCGCCAGCCTGCTGGGCAAGCCCGGCGTGGACGCCCCAGCGGCCTGAGGATTTGCAGTGGTCCGCTGGATGCGCCGGTACTTTCGCGTCATGGTGGCGGCCATATGACGAGCGCGATCGAGCGGGTCACCGCGGCACTGGATGACATCCGAAACGGAAAAATGGTCATCCTGGTCGACGACGAGGACCGCGAAAACGAAGGCGACGTGTGCATGGCCGCCGAAATGGCGACGCCCGAGGCGATCAATTTCATGGCGAAGTATGCACGCGGACTGATTTGCCTGAGCCTGACCGAGGAACGCATCCGTCAACTCGACCTGCCCATGATGGTCGATGACAACCGCTCGTCTCGTTCCACGGCGTTCACGATCTCGATCGAGGCTCGCACCGGCGTCACGACCGGCATCAGCGCGGGCGACCGAGCGCTGACCATACTCACGGCGGTCGCCGATGATGCCGGCCCGGCGGACCTGGTAAGCCCCGGCCACGTGTTCCCACTCAAGGCGGTGCCGGGCGGCGTCCTGCAGCGCACCGGGCACACCGAGGGCTCCGCCGATCTCTCGCGGCTCGCAGGCCTGAAGCCAGCAAGCGTCATCTGCGAGATCATGAAAGACGACGGCACGATGGCACGCTATCCGGACCTCGTCGCGTTCGCAGAAGAGCACGAGCTACGGCTGCTCACGATCGCCGACCTGATTCAGTACCGGCTCGCTCGCGAGCGCCTGGTCGCCAGGATTCGGCAGACGCCGGTCGAGATGCCCACCGGCCTCACGTGGACCGCATCGGTGTATCAGGTTCAAGTCGGCGGCCAAGATCAGTTCATGGCGCTGAGCCTCGGCGATATCACCCCGCAGCCAACGCTGGTACGAGTGCATCGCGGCAGTGTGCTTGGCGACGCGTTTCAAGTACGAATGGGCGACCGCGTACATATTGCCGACTGCGTCGCGGCAATCGAACGCGCCGGCAATGGCGTCATCCTGTTCATGCCGGGATACCCCGATCCGGAAACCGATCTCGCCTTCTATCTCGACGAACCGATCACTCGGCCACCCGAGGAACCAGGCGTCGTCCTTCGGGAGTACGGCTTTGGCGCCCAGGTTCTCTCCGACCTCGGGCTCGAGCAGTTGCGGGTGCTCACCAATCGTCCGCGGCGCATTCCGAGCCTCGACGCGTACGGGCTCAATGTGCTCGAACAGCTTCTAGTCTCGCCCGGCGGCAAACTGAGTCCCACCCAACAGCAACAAGAGAAGGCCGCGACGTGAGCGGCGACCGCAACCAACCTCTGCGCGGAGTCGAAGCGCCGTCAAGCGCGCAGTTCGCAATCGTCTGGTCTCGTTTCAACCAGCAGGTCGTGAGCAAGCTCCTCGAGGGCGCGAAAGCGTGCTTTTCAGAGCACGGCGTGCCGGACGAATCGGTTTACATCGTCGAGGTCCCCGGCGCCTGGGAGCTTCCGTATGCCGCGCAGCAGCTTGCGCAAAGCAAGCGATTCGACGCCGTGGTCGCGCTCGGGGCCATCATTCGGGGAGGCACGCCCCATTTTGAGTACGTCTCCGAGGGCACCGCTCTCGGCCTTGGGCGCGTCACGTTGGACACGGGCATTCCGGTGGTCTTCGGCGTCCTCACGACGGACGACGAAACCCAGGCGTTGGATCGCGCGGGCGGCGTGCACGGCAACAAGGGGCGGGACGCCGCATTGACCGCAATCGAGATGGCGGTGTTCGACAGGAGGCTCGTGGACGATGGGATCACGACGCAAAGGTCGTGAAGCCGCGCTGAGCATCCTGTACTTCATGGATGTATCGGGCGTGAGTGGCACCCAGGCGGTCAAGTCGTACTGGGGCCACCTCACGGATGACGGCGAGCCGCCCGAAGGAGCCGACTTCGCCAACCAACTGGTTCGCGCCTTCGCCGACCACGAGGACGAAGTCAACGAGATCATCCGATCCGCGAGCCACCATTGGCGCCTCGAGCGCATGCCGATCGTCGACCGCAACGTGTTGCGCGTCGCCATCGTCGAGCTTCGCGAGATGAACGACATCCCCAAACGCGTGACGCTCAATGAGGCCGTCGAACTGGCCAAGCGGTTCGGATCGGAAGGCAGCGGTTCTTTCGTGAACGGAGTCCTGGACCGAATTGCGACCGAGCTCGGCAAGTCGTGATCGCGTACGACTTCATTGCCTCCGCCTCACAAAGCCTGGATCAGCTTCAAACCGAGCTGATGGTCCTGCCGTTCTTCTCCGACGAACGCCCGTTGCGTGGCGCGACGGGGCTCATCGATTGGAGGCTTTGCGGAACGCTCTCGCGGAAGCTCATGGCTGGCTATCTCGACGGGCGCTTCGGTGAGAAGGCGTTGGTGACCACAGCGCAGGGGCTGAAATCCGAAGGGGTGCTGCTCGTCGGGTTGGGAGCGAGCACGGCGTTCGACGCGGACGTAGCGAAGCGCGCCTGCACGCTAATCGCGAATGCGCTGACCGAGTCCAAGGTGTCGAACGCTGCGCTGGCGTTGCCGGGCCGCAGCATGGGCCTATTGCCCGCGCTGCAGAGCATGCAGCTATGGCTCGCCGCGAGCCCACGCGATGCGCAGCTCGAGGAAATCACCATCATCGAGCGCGCAGAAGAACACCGCGCCCTCGACTCGCTTTTTGATGCCATGCGCCGCCAAGCCGAATCGCCCCTGG
>CBDURI010000153.1:0-6705 GCA_965369435.1 uncultured bacterium | reverse complement strand
GCGCGCATGATGGCCAGCTCGAAAGAACGCGAGGAGCATCAGCTGGTGGTCCAGGCGATTCTCAAAGCGCTCGAACCGTTCTGCGATTCACTTCGATCCGCTGCGGAACCGACGGTCCGCGAGCTTCCGAACGTGCTGCACATGCAGACCCCGATCGAGGGACACCTTCGCGAGCCGACGCACATCCTCGCTTTGGTTCAAGCGCTGCACCCAACCCCGGCGGTCGGCGGCGTCCCTACGAAAGAAGCCACTCGATGGATCGTCGAGCACGAGGCGCTGGCCCGAGGGTGGTACAGCGCCCCGGTCGGCTGGACCGATGCGGCAGGCGATGGCGAGTTCGTGGTTGCGTTGCGCTCTGGTTTGCTTCGCGACGGAAAGGCCTGGGTCTACGCTGGCGCCGGAATCATGGCCGACTCCGATCCCGATGCGGAGTACGCGGAGACCGAGCTCAAGATGCAGGCGCTTCTAGGAGCGCTCCATGGGGACGGTCGCTGATCTACAGAGCGAGTGGGCGCGCCTCGTCGTCCATAGCTTCGTCGAGGCTGGCGTGCGTGACGCCGTCATCAGTCCAGGCTCGCGTTCCACGCCGTTTACGGTCGCCGCGTTAGAGCAAGCTGGGCTTCGCTGCATCAGCGCGCTCGATGAGCGTTCGGCGGCGCACTACGCGCTCGGGCAAGCGCGCGCGACGGGACGTCCCTCGTTGATTCTTTGCACTTCGGGAAGCGCCCCGGCGAACTATTTTCCGGCGGTGATCGAAGCTAGCGAGGCCGGCGTGCCACTCGTGGTCCTGTCAGCGGATCGGCCTCCGGAGCTTCTGCATTGCGGCGCGAATCAGACGACCGATCAAGTCGGGCTCTACGGGCGTCACGTTCGCTTCTTCGCGCAGCTCGGCGAGCCCCGCGCAGACGACCTCAGCTTGCGGGCTGCGAAGCGGTTGGCGACCCGTGCCGTTTTCGAGACGCTTGGAAGCCATCCTGGGCCTGTCCACCTCAACGCCCAGGCGCGCAAACCACTCGAGCCGACGGCGGGGCACGGCCCGGACGCCGAGCTTCACGGTCGAGTTCAGGCGATTTTGCAAGAGCCTCTCGCGGCGGTGTCCGGCTCTCGCGTCGTCGATGATGGCGTGGTGCAGAGCGTCGCTCGGGCGCTCGACGGAGCTGCCCGCCCGCTGATCCTGTGCGGCCCCGCCCCGGTGCAACAAGGCGAGCTTCGGGCTGAGCTTCGGTCGCTCGCAGAGCGTGCGGCAATCCCGATTGCCTCCGAGGCGTCTGGCCAGGTGCGATTCGGAGCGGGGGCCGACACCGTGCTCGGCGCGCTCGACACCCTCTGGAGAACCGATCGCGGCGGCGCGGCACTGGTGCCGGACTTCGTTCTGCAGCTTGGGGCAAACCCCACCTCGAAGGGCTGGGAGGAGCTTTGCGCGGCCCACCGGATCCGGCGTGTGGTCGTGCATCCCTGGGATTGGGTCGATCCCGCATCCAACGCGGAACTGGTCATTCAGGCCGAGGTCGCAGATTTTCTGAGGGCGCTGGCGACCAAGACATTCCCCGCTGCGGGAAGGGACACGGCGTTTGCGCAAAACCTCCGACGCGCGGAGGCGCTCGTTTGGACTGCCGCTTCCGAGGTGCTCAGCCGTGCAGGCGACGCACTCACAGAGGCTGGAGTCGCTCGCGCGGTCCACGGCGCAGCACCCGAACGGAGCGCGCTGGTCTTGGGCAACAGTCTACCGATTCGCAACTTCGATACATGGGTGCCTCCGGGCGACACGTCCCTGCGTGTATTCTCCCAACGCGGCGTCAGCGGTATCGACGGCGTGGTCTCCGGTGCGGCGGGGGTCGCGTCATGCGCGCCCGGACCGACGACCCTGCTCGTTGGCGACGTGAGCTTCTTGCACGACATCAATGGTCTACAGCTCGCGTCCAAGGCGACGAGTCCACTGGTTGTCGTCGTCGTGAACAACGGGGGAGGCCGGATCTTCGAGCAGCTTCCGATCGCGCGGCAAGGCAAGGAAGAATGGCTTCCCTACTTCACGACGCCGCACGAGGCCAGCATGGCGAGCGCCGCGTCGATCTACGGATGCCCCTTCGAGACGGTGAGCTCGGTGTCGGAGCTGCGCGTCGCACTGCAATCCGCGCACGCGCGTGACGGCTGTACGGTCGTCGAAGCCGTGGTGCCGGCGCACGGTTCGGCTGAGCAGAACAGTGCGCTCCGCTCCGCCGTCGAGCAGGCTCTGCGGCGCGAGGGTTTTTGATGTGGCTTTTGCTCCACGGCTTCACGGGCTCGCCCCGGAGTTGGAGTCCTGTGGTCTCCCGTGCGGAGCTCGGTCGGACGCCCCTGACGCCGCCCCTGGCAGGGCACGGCCTCGACTGGCAGAGCAGGGCGGTCCAGTCGTTCGACGATGAGGTCACGCGGCTCGCCGCGCTCGCGTCCGGCCTCGAATCGCCTCGGCTGCTTTGCGGGTACTCGCTGGGCGCTCGGGTCGCGCTCGGATTGCTCGTTCGCCAACCCCGTTTGTTCGATGCGGCCTTGTTGATCGGATTGCACCCAGGACTGTCCGATGAAGCTGCCCGAACGGAACGCCGCGATGCCGATGCGAGTCGGGCACGCCAGCTCCGACAGGACGGCTTGGAGACGTTTGTTTCGGCCTGGGAAGAGCTGCCACTGTTCGCGAGCCAACGCGATCTTCCGCGAGAGGCCTCTGCAGAGCAACGCGGTATCCGCCTCGATCACGTCGCCGAGGGCCTTGCGCGGTCCCTCGAGGTGCTCGGCCTGGCCGAAATGCCGAGTTATCGCGCGTCCGTGGCTGCCATCGACGTTCCGATCACGCTGATGACGGGTGCGCTCGACCCCAAGTTCTCCGAGGTCGCAAGGGCGCTTGCCGAGGAGAATGCGCACGTGGACGCCGTGGTCGTCGAGGGCGTGGGCCACAACGTCGTGCTCGAAGCGCCGGCGGCCGTTGCGGCTGCGATGAACCGGATGGCGAAAAGGGTGGGCCGGTGAGCGAGGTCAGGCCAGGCTCGACTCACGCTTGGATTGTGGCGGCGCGCCCTGCGACCCTCACGGCCGCGTTTGCGCCCGTCGCGGTGGGCACGGCGTGCGCCTGGCGCGTGGACGGGGTTCGATGGGACGCCGCGTTGGCGGCTCTGCTCGGCGCGTTTCTGATCCAGATCGCGACGAACTTCGCGAACGATATGTTCGATTTCCAAAAAGGAGCGGATACCGAAACGCGGCTCGGACCTACACGCGCGGCCCAGGCGGGCCTTCTCACCGTGCGACAGCTTCGGCGCGGAATCATCGTCGCGTTCGCGCTCGCTCTGGGCACGGGTATCTACCTCACATGGATCGCCGGGCCCGCCGTGATCGTCATTGGTCTCGCATCGATGATGGCGGGCCTCGCCTACACCGGGGGTCCTTTCCCCCTCGCGTACAATGGCCTAGGTGACGTCTTCGTGATGACGTTCTTCGGTTTCGTCGCGGTGTGCGGGACCGCATTTGTCCAAGCGCTGTTCGTGCCCAACGTCGCCTGGCTCGCCTCGATCCCGATCGGCGCCTTGGCCACCGCGATTCTCGTCGTGAACAACGTCCGCGACTTCGAAGGGGATGCCCGCGCAGGCAAGACGACCCTCGTCGTGCGATTCGGGAGGGATGCGGGCGTCAGGGAGTACGGCCTCTTGCTGGTCGCGGCGTACGTGACTCCCATTGTCATGTTCCTTCTCGGCTGGACCAGTGCTTGGGTCTGCCTCCCATTGCTGACGATTCTCTGGGCGGGCGGGCTCCTGCGTTCCGTCGCGAACGACCGAGGCACGGTACTCAACGAAACGCTCGCCTGGACCGCCAAGCTTCTTTCTCTGTTCGGCATCCTGTTCGCCATCGGGATCGCGCTGTGACCGACCTGCATGCGCAGCTCGACGTGCTCGAAGGAGAGCTTCCCGAAGCGCTTGCTGGCGTCGGCGCTGTTCTGTCCAAGCGGGCCTTCGCGGTGCTTCGGCTCATGCGGGACGACGACACGAGTGGCGTTGGAGAAGCTTCTCCGCTCCCCGGCTACTCGCCCGATTCGATGGCGGAGGTTTTAGACGAGTTGCAACGCCTCGTGGACGCGCCGGTCGATGCGAATCCATTGGCGAGCCCGTTCGACCTCCTCGTCGACGCGTTTGCCGCGCACCCGTTGAGGCATCCAGCCGCGCGCTTCGCCCTCGAAACCGCACTCCTCGACTGGCTCGGCCACACGCGCGGCGAGCCCATGCATCGCGTCCTCGGTGGCGCCGCGCAAAGGCAGCCGATTCCTATCGCCGATCTGGTCTTGGAGGCGGACCCTGCGTCGTGGCCCGCGCGTGCGGATGCACTCTTGGCAGGTGGCGCTACGCACCTGAAGCTGAAGGTCGGACTCGATCTCGACGCCGAAGTGCGAGCGTTGCAGACGATTCGCCGCGCGCACCCGGCGCTTGCTCTTCGGCTCGACGCGAATCGCCGCATCCCGCTCGCCGCGTTGCGGCGGAACGCAGGGTCGTTGGAGGCGCTCGAGTTGGAGCTGTTCGAGGAGCCCGTTGCGCCGACCGACTGGTTGGATGCGCTCGGTCTACCGCTGCCCTTCGCGCTAGACGAGTCGCTTCGCGACGAGGAGCTTTCGCAGCGATTGCTCGGCAGCGGCGCTATCCGTGCGGTGGTGATCAAGCCGATGGTGCTCGGGGGGTTGCGGGCCTCGTTCGAAGTTGCCGAGCAGGCTGCGGCCCACGGCGCGCAATACCTCGTGTCGCACACCTTCGACGGTCCCATCGCCAGGGCAGCCACCGCTGAGCTCGCGCTTACGCTTCAAACCGAGCTCGCGGCGGGGCTCGGTCCACATCCTGCGCTCGGGCTTTGGCCCCCTCACCGGATCGCGGCGATCCGCGGCCGGCAGATCGTGCCGCACGACGCTCCGGGGTTGGGGTTCGAGCTCGAAGAGAGGCCTGATGCCTGAGCTGAGCTTGCTCGCGGCGGCTCAGGAGGCGCCGGAACGCGATTGCTTGATCGCCAACGGCCGAGTGTGGTCCTACGCCGCAGTGGCGACGCGCGTCCGCACCGCACTCGCCTCGCTTCGACTCCAGGGCGTCGCACCTGGGGACCGGGTCGCCCTCACGCCCAGCGCCGATCTCGACTCCATCGTCTGGTTGTACGCGCTTTTCGAGCTCGGTTGCCCGGCGGTTATGTTGCACCCGCGCCTCAGTGAAAGGGAGCGTTCCGTCGTCCTGGCCGAAGCGCAGCCCGCGCAGGTGATCACGGCCTCGATCACCGGCGATGCATCGGGCCATGAGATTTCGGCACTCCCTTCACCTGCTCCCGACGAAACTCTGGCCATCGTGTACACGTCGGGATCGAGCGGCCAACCCCGGGGCGCCCGTTTATCCCGCCGCGCATTCATCGCATCGGAGGGCGCGCACGCCGCAAACCTCGGATGGATTCCCGAGGATCGCTGGCTGTTGGGGATGCCGCCGGCCCATGTCGGAGGCCTTTCCATCGTGACCCGGTCGCTGATCGCGAGGCGATGCGTCGTGTTGAGCGGAGGCCGCTTCGAGCCGGGCCCGTTCGCACGCCTCATGGCTGAGCATCGAGTGACGCTCTGCAGTCTGGTGCCGACGATGCTTCGAGGGCTGTTGACCGTCGACGAATCGACCTGGACGCCGAGCCCCGACCTCCGCGCCGTTCTGGTGGGTGGTGCGCCGTTTCCTGACGCCCTACGCGAGCTTGCCACGACACGAGGCATCCCCGCGCTCGCGACGTATGGATGCACCGAGGCTTGCTCCCAGATCGCGACGCAAAGCACCCAACAAATCGGAAGCCCTGGCTCGGGTGCGCCCCTCGGGGGCATCGACCTGCGGCTCGAAGACGGCGAGATCCAAGTCCGCGGTGACGTGCTCATGGACGGTTACCTCGGACACGATCGAGGAGGCGAGCCCTGGACATCGGATGGGTGGCTCCGCACCGGAGACCTCGGATCCTTCTTGGCAGACGGCCAGCTCCTGGTCCGTGGGCGTCTCGACGACCTCATCGTCACGGGTGGCGAGAACGTGTCCCCGCAGGAGGTGGAAGCGTGGCTCGAAACCGTTCCGGGCATCGTCTCGGCCTGCGTCTTCTCTGTGCCTCACGAGGTGTGGGGCGAGGAGGTGGTTGCGGCCATCGTCGTCGATGCCGCGCGATATCGGGACGACGCACTTCGGGACCGCCTCGTGAACGAGCTTGCGACGCACAAGCGACCGAAGCGGATCTGCTCGCTCGACGCGTTGCCCCTCAATCGATCCGGCAAGCTCGATCGCGCCGCGGCCGCTGCCCAGTGCGCGGCCGAGCTACGCCCGATTTAGCCGCTGTGGCGTCCGCGGAGTTCTGCTAGTGTTCCGCGCTCAACGGGGAGACGACCATGGCAGATCAGATCAACGCTTCGCACATTCTACTCATGTATGCTGGGTCGGAGCGATCCTCTGCGACGCGCAGCAAAGAGGAAGCAGAAACACAAATCGCGGACGTCGGGCAGCAACTTGGAGGCGGCGCCGACTTCGCAGCGCTGGCACGTGAGCACTCCGATTGCAGCTCCGCACAAGCGGGCGGTGATCTCGGTGGCTTCGGCCGCGGACAGATGGTCAAGGCGTTCGAGGATGCGGCGTTCGGGCTCGAGGTGGGCGGCACCAGCGACGTCATAGAGACACCATTCGGATTCCACATCATCCACCGGAC
>CBDURI010000152.1:0-6727 GCA_965369435.1 uncultured bacterium | reverse complement strand
CTGTGGGCCTGTACCACGAGGCCTCGCATGGCGGATCGTGCGTCACAGTCAAAGTCGGGCAGGAGGAAGATGATTACGACAATCCTCGTGGCGCTGTTCCACGTCATGGGCTTCGCGTCGTCGATTCATGCGGTGATGAGCACGCGCACGTCGCAAGGTGCGATTGCGTGGGCGGTGAGTCTGAACACGTTCCCTTATCTGGCTGTGCCGGCCTACTGGGTGCTCGGGCGGAGTAAGTTCCAGGGGTATATCGTCGCTCGACGCAACAAGGATGGCCGCAACGACCGGATTGAGCGGGAGGCCATCGAGACCGTCGCCCCGTATCGCGTTCCGAAGGCCGACCAGGTGGAAGCGGTGCACGCCGCCGAAGGCTTGGCGCAGATGCCGCTCCTCGGCGGGAACAGCGTGGAGCTGCTGATCGACGGCGATGCGACGTTCAAGAGCATTTTGAAGGGGATCGATGAGGCCAAAGAGTACGTCCTGGTCCAGTTCTACATCGTGCACGACGACGGCCTCGGGCGTGCGCTCAAAGAACACTTGGTCGTCAAAGCCAAGGAGGGGCTGCGCATCTATTTCATCTACGACGAGATCGGAAGCCACGCCTTGCCGAACAGCTACAAGCAAGAGCTCCGAGACGCGGGCGTGGAAGTCCATGAGTTCAACACCCGTAAGGGAAGCCGCAACCGCTTTCAACTCAACTTTCGGAATCATCGAAAGATCGTGGTGACCGACGGGCGCGTGGCATGGATCGGCGGACACAATGTTGGCGACGAGTACCTCGGCAAGGACCCGAAATTCGGTCACTGGCGAGACACCCACGTGCGAATCGAGGGGCCCGCGGTTCTGAAGGCGCAGATCTCCTTCGTAGAAGATTGGTATTGGGCGACCGATGGAGTTCCCAAGCTCAATTGGTCCGCTCACCGCGCGCCCGACGGGAGCGACGCGCGCGTGCTGATCATTCCGACTGGCCCCGCGGACGATCTCGAAACCGCGAACCTGATGTTCGTCCATGCGATCAACTCCGCGCAAAAGCGGATCTGGATCGCAAGCCCGTACTTCGTGCCCGAGCACGCGGTCATCGTTGCGCTACAGCTAGCCGGCCTACGCGGCGTGGATGTCCGCGTTCTGATCCCCGACAAGCCGGACCACCTGGCGGTTTACCTCGCCGCATACTCCTACTTCGACGACGCGGGCCGAACGGGCGCGAAGTTCTACCGCTACCAAGACGGCTTCCTCCACGAAAAGGTCATGCTGATCGATGACGACGCCGCAACGATCGGCACCGCCAACTTCGACAACCGCTCCTTCCGCCTGAACTTCGAAATCACCGCGGCCATCGCGGACCCAAGCTTCATCACCCAAGTCGAGCACATGTTCCAAGATGATTTCGCCCGCTCCCGTCTCATGGAGCAGGGCGAATACGGCCGAAAGCCTTGGTACTTCCGTTTAGGTGTCCGCCTAGCTCGTCTGACCGCACCCATCCAATAAAAACGAAGAGCCGACTCTTTCGAGCCGGCCCCCCAAATAGTCCTTACCGTTGTCGCCGTGGGATTTATGTTGAGTCGAACCCCTACAATTTACTAGTAGGTGGGAACCGGTGTCGCACGCTTTAGGCCCCCCGATGACGCTAGCCGGGTCCGCACACCACGTACGTTGAAAGCTCCCGAATCGACCTAGTCAGGGATTCTCTACTCCTTCCTCACATGCCACAACAGAGGGACCACTCATCAAAGTAGAGCCGGGGTTCCCGGCGGTCAACTCACTGTTTGACGGGACTGGCCTTAAGCGCCGCTCGGCCTTCTTTTACGTACACGGTGAATCGCACGGAGCCCGCGTTGTGGCGTTTCATGACCTGCTCACGGGCGGCATGAAGTTTGCGTACAAACTTGTCGAAGGTGAGCCCGTTCACAGGAGCGCCACATTCCTTCTGCGTCGCGAGGAATTGGTCGAACACTTCACGAAAGTGCGTCTCTTCGCCCTGCACGCCCGGGGCCGAAGCCTCGATCAGCGACTGCGGGACGTGCTTGACCTGTGTATTCTCTTCAGGGTGATCAAACCCATCGTAGTCGTCGAGCATGGCGTTCGGCCGTGTCGGTGGGTCGTCCGGCGCGGGGGTGAAATGTTCCTCACTGTGTCGAACGGTGGCGGCCACCGGTTGACGCGAAGACGGCGCGCGAGCGGGCCAGGACGACGGAGCACGCTTGGGTCGCGATGAAGGCGAGCGCTGCGGGCGAGCCGTCGCTGCACCCTTGGGTCGTGCGGTCGGCGTGCCTTGTGGCGGCGCTGTGGGTACTCCCGGTTCCGCCGCCTTGATTGGCGTCATGTGCGGCGAAGCGGCAACCGGCTCGTTCTCCGGTTCAGAATCCAGCGAGACCTGCTTCGCAGTGGGCGCCTCCTCGCCGAAACCGAAGTACCCGGAGTCGGCGCTATCGCGCGTGGTGCTGAGGACATGATCGAGGTCGACCGAGGCGCGTTGCTCCCTGTCTTCCTTGAAGCCGACGCCCGCACGAAGCGCGACGTTGAAGTTTTCGGCGATCTTGCGGTAGTGGCGTCGAAGCTCTCCCTCGGGGAGGCTGCTGAGCTGGTTTTCCGCGAGGCCCTCGCTCGCTTTGCGAAGGATCCCCACCGCTTTGTCGTGCTCCAAGTAGAGCAGGAACAAACCGAGCAACAGGAGAAGCAGCGGAATACCGATGACGGCCAGCCATGGCAGCGATGCCACGTCTTCTTTGAAGGTGTTCGCGAAGAGTCCACCGAGGCCCACAGCGCTACCTTTTCGGCCGATCATGTACCCGACGCGGGCGTGTGCCGCCTCTCCACGAATGGGCGATGCGATGGCGCGCGTGCGCTCCCCGATCTCGACGGTGACACCCGCGTCGCCTGCGAGCGCCTGTGGGAGGCCGCTCTTGAGGTCCGCACTGCTCGGTGCCGCGGCGCCACCGACATGGGCGCCAATCAAGCGGTCCCGGAAGAAGAACACCACGGATGCGTTTGGAAGCTTGCTTCCGAGGCGGCGAGCCAGGTCGTCCCCGATCGCCATTGCGTGCACGACCGCGCCGACGTAGCGACCGCCATCGAAGACGGGCCGTGCCGCCATTCGGAAGACTTCGCCGTTGTAGACCCACACGTCGTCTCGCATGAACCCTCGTAGCGCGTCGCGAACGAGCGGCATCTTGTCGAGCCGCTCCGAGCCCACCGCGCTCTTGTCGAGGGTAGCCACGACCTCGCCTTCCGCGTCCACCGCGAAGACCATGTCGCCCTTGCCCTCTTCGAGCTTGGCGTTTAGCACATTGAGCTTCTGGCTCAGCCGTCTGCGCACGGCTGCTTTCGGCGTGCCGATCCGGCCGCTCGAGCTCCGAAGCGTCTGCCGGACCTCCGGCTCGACCGCGATCGACGCGAGGGCGTCCAACCGAAGGCGCGCGTCGAGGCGCATCCAGAGCTCCGCCTCGATTCGATCGCGCCGCAGTTGCTCTTCAAGCTGGAATTCCACTTCTCGACTGGCGGCCGACTTGTTCAAGAACGCGCCTGCAAGCGCGCCCCCAACGGCCAAAGCTAGAACCAAGTACCAAAGGCGGGACAACATCGGCTACTTCCTCCGGCTCATGGTGAGCGGATCGACCTTCAGTGTTTTGCCCGCCGGTACGGTGACGCGCCGCGCAGCCACTTGCTCCGAGCCGCGGAGAATCCGCAACGAGTAGGGGCCGGGCGGGACGTTGTCGAAGCGGAACTTGCCACTCGGAGTGAGCGTTGCGCACGCGACGAGCTCACGCATCGAGTGCAGGTGACCGTCGACGTGTCCGTATATGCGATCGCCGAGCTCCCATGGCCCGCCTGCTGGAACGGGAATCACACGCGCCTTGCCTGGACCCGACTCGAGCGGAGTGAAGCCGGCTAGCCCCTCGACCGAGAGCTCGTGCGTGAACGCGTCCCGGTTCTCGATCCGAACGCTTGTGCCCGAGCGTGCGGCGATCGTCGAAGGATCGAGCCCACCCCCACGAAAGCCAAACTTGCAGCCGATAGGCGGCCCGGTGAACTTCCCAGTCAGCACGGCAAGGACGTCGCTGTGATCGCCCTTGTCACGTTGCTCGGGAAGCGCTCCGTTCCAGACCTTCCAGTAGTAGTCCTGCGGACCGGTATCGGAGCTCGCTTGCTTGCCCGTGTTGCCCTGAACCGATCCTTCGACCGATTCGGCTGACGCGCCCCCGAACGCGACGAGTAAAGCTGCGATGCATCCGGCCCCCAGCACGATCCAATTCCTAAATCCCCACATTGGTATGCCTGTATTATTACAGCCCCACTGAGAGAAAGGTAACAATTTTCCTGATTTCCGTCCGGAAGCCCGGCGGCAGGCCAACGGGAGTCGTTTTTGGAGAGGTCAGCCGGGGCGGGCTAGGAGGCTGCGTAGTCGATGAGCTTGATGGGATCCGGGTGCAGTCGAGCACGCATCGAGTTGGTCATCCCCGCGGGATCACCACCGATTTCGATTGCGTTTGGCTCGTCGAACTCGAACTCGACGTCCTCCGCGTAGACGTCGATCAGTTTCTCGTCGCGATAGGTGCCCTTCCAGACGCTGAGCATATGTGCAGCAACGTGCAGAGGGCTCGTCGCGACCACACGCAGGCAAAAACGATTCGCAGGGCGATTGTCCGCGAAGGGAAAGACCCGGACGCCGAACCCCCAATACGGGATCGTCGACACCAGCGCGGCGATGCACGCGCCTTCGAAAATGACCTCGCCCTGTTCGATGGGTGGCCCAAACGCTTGGCCGTTCTGGTCAAGACGTTCGGCTGTACCGCGGTTGACGATCCGGACCTCCATGCGCGGTCGAAGAGCGAGCTTGGGGATCGTGAGTGCCGGGATCGAGATCGCGTAGGAGACCGCGCCGCTGGCGCGCTTTCCGACCCACGGCACATGCCGAACGAGGGATCGGACATCATGAAAATGCTTGAGGCCGAGGGCGTCGAACCCCGCGCCGGCGAAGGGCGTGAGCAGACCCTGCACTTCGATCAGTCGAAAGTCGCGGTGGGCGCTGTCGTGGCGTAGCCGAGCCAAGTCGGCGAATACGCCCTCACGTGAGGTACCCGCGCCAAGTGTCCACGCGAGCGAGTTGCCAGTGCCCAGCTTCAAGAGGCCGAAGCACGGCGGCTCCTGACTTCGGCTGCGCGCCTCCTTAGTAATGGCTGTGACCATTTGCACGAAGGTCCCGTCGCCACCCCCGGTGAGCACGACCGGGTAACCGGCGTCGACGATCTCGAGCGCCACGCGGTGGGCTTCGTCCAAGCTCTTGGACAAGAAGAGGTCGCCGCTTCCGACCAGTTGATCGAAGCTTTCGACGAGCTCGTCGGTGACCTGCCTGGCGTTGCCGTTGAGCACCACGGCGACACGATCGGCCTTGTGACTCACGGGATCAGAGCCGCACGAGCGCAGCGCCCCAGGTAAACCCGGAGCCAAACGCGGGCATGAGAACCAGGTCGCCCTTCTTCGCGCGGCCTTCCTGGATGGCCTCGCTGAGAGCGAGGGGGATCGACGCGGCGGTCGTGTTTCCGTACTTTTGGATGTTGTGGACCACCTTCTCGGGCGGGATCGACATCTTCTGCGAAACGAACTCGTTGATGCGCTTGTTGGCCTGGTGGGGGACGACGAGATCGAGGTCCTCGACCGTCACGCCATTGCGCTCCAAGACAGATAGGCTGACCTCGGGCATCTTCGCCGTGGCCCAGCGGAATACATGGCGCCCGTTCATCTGCGGGTAGACCGACTTGTTGTCGATCATCTCGTGGGTGAGGCGAGGCTTGTACGCGCTCGCCGGCGCTTCGAGCCAGAGCTCCTTCGCCCCGCTTCCGTCCGCGTGAACCTCGACGTCGATTATGCCCCGATCCTCGTCGTCGGTGGGCCCCAGGATCGCGCATGCCGCGCCGTCGCCAAAGATGACGGTCACATCGCGACCTTCGTCGCTGAAGTCGAGGGCGGTCGAGTGGACCTCGGCGCCGACCAGCAGCACGCGCTTGTACATTCCACACCGAATCCAGGCGTCGGCGATCTGCAAGCCATAGAGGAAGCCACTGCACTGATTGCGCACGTCGAGTGCCGGCACTCCGGCGAGGCCGAGCTTGTCACCCAAGAAGCAACCGCTGCCCGGGAAATTGTGGTCGGGGGAGAGCGTTGCGAAAATGATCGCGTCGATCTCCGATACGTCGACTCCGGCGTTCTCGCACGCCATCTTGGTGGCGTGCAGCGCCAGGTCGCTGGCCCCGATGCCGCTTTTTTCGATGTAGCGGCGCTCCTTGATGCCGGTGCGCTGCTGGATCCACTCGTCGCTCGTATCGAACATTTTCGCGAGGTCGTCGTTGGTGACGACCTTCGAAGGCACGTAGTGCCCCATCCCCAGAATCGCGGTCCTCGTCATGGGGCGAGCCTAAGCCGTCTGGGGACAGAATGCACGTCCGCTGCGGGCTGCTATAAGACCGGCCCCTCGGCCGAGTGGCGGAATTGGCAGACGCGCCGGATTCAAAATCCGGTATCCTTTGGATGTATCGGTTCGAGTCCGATCTCGGCTACTAAAAGAGTTCTCCGCGAGATCACTGGGGCGCGGCAGAGCGCGATGCGCGAACCCTGCGCACGGGGCGCACGGGGCGCGACTGAGTCACCGGAGGACGGCTCGGGACGGGCGTGCTCGCGACCGGGGGCCCCGTCGCCCGGCAGCTTACGTCGACATACGCCGAGTAGACTT
>CBDURI010000151.1:0-6807 GCA_965369435.1 uncultured bacterium | reverse complement strand
GCGCAACCAAGAAGCGCGCAACCAAGAAGCGCGCAACCAAGAAGCGCGCAACCAAGAAGCGCGCAACTAAGAAGCGCGCAACCAAAAAGCGTGCAACTAAGAAGCGCACGGCTCGCAAGAAGAAATAACCTTCTAGGCGGTCGACTTTCCGGTCGACCAGGGGGTCACCAGCTATGGTGGCCCCTGGCCTAAGGCCCTGTGTTTTCTGGGCCTTCGCGCAGTCTGTCGTGACGATTCCTCTGTCTTTCGAGGGGGGTGTTCGTCCGCTAACGCCCCGGCTGTTTGGTTGGGGCGTTGGCCATTTAAGAAGCCCTTTTTTCGCCCTCGAGGAGTCTCGCGACACGGCTGGGCTCCACACGCACGGCGATCACCTTTTCCGTTCCGAGGGTGACCGAGCCGATGGGGCTGCCTTTGCGTTTGTGCACGAACCGGCGCGGTGTGTAGAGCACGTCGACAACGGTCTCCCGACGGAGGTCGCTGAAGTGTGCCGCCAGTGTGGCCGCATCGACGAGCGTCTCCGGCGAGCAGGACTTCCCTTTCGCGAGCCGAACGACGACATGGGCGGCCGTCACGCCGCGCGCATGCAGCCACAGATCGTGCGGTCGCGCGATGCGAAGGGTCAGGCGGTCGTTGTCCGCCGCACCACGGCCCACCAACACGGACGACCCGTCGATGGTTACGAACTCCCGATAGGGAAGACGCGCGCCAGCCTGTCGTCGCTTTCGTGCTGCTTCCTTGGGTGCGGTGATCGACACGCCCAGCGCTTCGAGTTGCGTCGCCAGCTCGCGCGGAGATGCGTCACCGAGCTCGTCGCGGGCTCGAACGAGCTCGTCGATTTCTTTCTTGACTGCGACGAGGCGCTCGGGCGCCACATCCAAGCCGCGCTTGAGGCGCTTGCTCTTCTTGAAGAGCTCCTGCGCGAGGTCGGTTGGGCTCTTTCGTGGCTCGAGCTCGATCCGAATTGGCCGAGCCTCATCGCCCCAGCTCAGCGTTTCGAAATACGCCGCATTCGCTGGAATTTCCGCGATATGAGCCAGAATGAGGCTTGCTTGTTCATGCAGCTCTTCGGCCGTTGCAGCACGTTCGAGGTCTCCGAGTATCGCGTCGCGCTTCTTCGAGAGTCGCTTGATGTGCCTTGTGAGAAGTCGTTCGAGTTGATCTCTGCGCATCGATTGGTGGGCATCGAGAACCGATGCTCCCGCCGAACGCAGCTCGTCTAAGGTCGCCGGTCGTAGGTGCTCCTCTTCCACCGGCACGGACGGCGGCGCACCGGGCGCCCGCACCAGGATCGAGCCGTCTGCCTCACAAAGCCACCACGCCCCGTACGGCTTGCTGGGCGCGGCGACCAAGAAGCGCTCCTGGTTACCGCGCGTGAGCGATAGTCGAATCGCTCTCTGGCTTCGTTCCACGGCGTTGATCCAAGCGCCTTCAACATGGCGCCGAAGCTGGGACACGGCAGGGCTAGCGGCTGCTCCGCGTGGCCGTTCATCGACCACGCCGAGCCCGAGGGTGCCCGGGAGCGTCACGAGAATCAGAACTTCATTGCGGCCGTCTGCCCGGAACGACAGACTCAGGAGCCCAGGCTCGGGTTGATCAACGCGCGCGATCTTCGCGGTCCACAGGCTCACACTCGCCCTTCAGATAGCGCTTGGAGCAACCGGGCTTCGCGAAACGAATGTCCCGACTCGAGCGTGACGAATGCGCGCGATGCACCGGAGGCGTTGAGCTTGTCGAGCACGTCGAGCAGCAGTGCGTGCGAAAACGAACGTCGGAATCCCTCCGCGATCAGGGACGAGTACAAGACGTCCGCGTCTGGCGCTGGGTCGTCGATCGCGTCAAACCCGCCGACGACCGAGAGCTCTCTGGCCATCGCTTGCACGGTTTCAGGCTCCCACAGGCCGGCTGGCTTCCAGGTGATAATTTGGCCCTCGAGCCGCGGAAGTCGGGCGAAGTACTCGCGCAACCGCTCCCGGTCCCGTGCACCGGTCGTCACCTCGCGGCCTGTGGCGACGACGATCATCGATGCCTGCAGGGCGTCCGCGGCGGCGGAGAGCCACGTTAGACCCGCGTCGAGCTCACTGCTGGGTCGCAGCGGGCCGGCAGGGGATTGCCAGCACGTGTCGGGCGCGCGCAGGGCCAGCTCGAACCCCTCGGGCAGCTTTTGCCGCCACTTGGCCAGCGTTCCGGGCTTTGGAAGGGGACTTTGGGGGGCCAGCTCCGCGAACCGAAGCTCCGCCGTGTACTTCGGCCCGGGGGGCCGCTCCAACAATGCGCCTGCGAGGAGCTCCATCGGCGAGAGGGTAGTCGCAGCGCCGGGACAAGCAAAGGCGCCTCGCCCGGAGGATTGCAAAGCCGCGCACGGATTGACTAGGGGTGATTCGATGGCCTACAACTCCCGATCAAGAGGGGAATGAGGGCATGGAGCAAGCTCGCAATTACGTCTGCACGGAGTGCGCAAGCGCGGTTCCGTCCGGACACAAGTTCTGCGGGGCGTGTGGGGCGGGCGTGCCCACCGAGGCGCAGACGCTCGAGACCCGCTTTTTCGGCGCGTTGCAGATGCCGGGCAAGGCCCGTCTCATCGTCGTCCGTGGTGACGAAGCCATGGGCGAGGGGCTCAGCTACCTTCTTCAGGCCACCGAACACGTCGCGGGTCGCGAGGCCGATCAGATCCCGTTTCCGAGCGACAACTGGCTCAGCCCTTCGCACGCGAACTTTCTCTACCGTGGTGAGAAGCTCGTCGTCCGGGACGAGGGCAGTCTGAACGGCGTGTACATCAGAATTCGGGGGGCTTCACCGATTCAGATCGGCGACCATTTCATGTGCGGCCAACAATTGTTCCGTATCGATGCGACGCCGAAGGACACCTCGGGTCCCGAACCGGACCAGACGCATTTCTATGCCTCGCCGAGGCGTCCAAGCGCGTTCCGCGTCACGCAGGTCCTCGAAGGTGGGATGGACGGCATCGTCTGCTGCGCCCACGAGCAGTCGCTCCACATCGGCCGCGAGGAGTGCGACATCAATTTTCCGGATGACGTTCACATGTCGCCCCGGCATGCTCGGGTCGACATGTCGGGGGAATCCCTCGAGTTGGTTGACGAGAACTCCCAGAACGGGACTTACGTTCGCATTCGAGGCGAACGGGAGCTGAGCCACGGAGACTATCTGTTTTTGGGTAGGAACCTGCTCCGAGTGGAGGTGACGGCGTGATCGTCTGTTCCCGATGCAGCAAGGACAACCAGGACCACTACAAGTTCTGTCTCGGTTGCGGCGCGGAGCTCCCGCGGGAGTCCGCCAAGCCACGGTCTTTTTCGGTGCCGACACCTCCGGGTGGGATGCCGACAGCCGGCCGAACTACCGACGCCCCTCAGGCTCCGCAGGCCCCTCAGACTCAAGGGGGCCGGGCCGAGGCACTGGCATCGGCGCCACAGTTGGAGCTGGAACCGACCCCGGCGCAACCCGCGCGATCGAAGCCCGTGGCCGTGCAGGACCCGCTGCCGCCCGAGCTCGCACCGCTTGGCGAGGAAACGTCCCCGTGCCCGCACTGCGGTGCGCAGGTTCCCGAGAACTTCCGCTTCTGTCATGTGTGCGGCGACGACCTGCACGCGGAGACCTCGGGTGCACCGCTTGGCGATGCCCCAGCTGAGCGTGTTTCGGCACCAGCCGTCGCGGAGGCTCCACAACCCGCTGCGGCACGCGCGCGGCTAGTGCTCATCCAGCCCGACGGTTCCGAAGGCGAATCGTTTTCTTTGTCTGCAGAAGGCTCCCTAATCGGTAGGGCTACGGGCGGCATCTTCGCCAACGACGCGTATCTCTCGCCCGAGCACGCGCGGTTCCGTTTCGAGGGCGACCAGCTCGTCGTCAAAGATATGGAGAGCCTCAACGGGGTCTACATTCGGATTGAGCCCGACGTTCCGATCGAGCTCTTCGATGGGACCATCTTCCGCGTGGGACAGGAGATCCTGCGCTTCGAGGCGCCGGTCGCACCGGACCCAGCCGACGATGGCACCCAGTACATGGGCAGTCCCCACCGAGGCTACCTGGGCCGCATTTCGCTGATGATCGGCCGCCAGACCACCGGCAACAGCTTTCCGATCCCGCCTCAGGGCATCCACCTGGGCCGCGAGCGTGGCGACGTCGTCTTTCCTGAAGACGGTTACGTCTCCGGCCTCCATTGCCGCGTCAACTCCGAGGTCGGCCATGTGTTTCTCACCGACGTGGGGAGCTCGAACGGGACGTTCGTCCGGGTGTCGAACGAGTCGTACGTCCCCCAGGGCACGTTCGTCTTGATGGGGCAGCAGCTTTTCCGCGCCGAATACTAAGCCGGCGCCCGGGTGAGCCCTAGCCGCGAGGACAGGAAGTCTTCGACCCGTTCGGCGATGCGATCCGGTTGCTCGACGGGAGCCGCATGGCTCGCCTCTTCGATGACCTCGAGCTCCGCGTTCGGGATCGCCGCCGCCATTTCTTCGGCCAGCGTCATCGGCGTGAACGTGTCGTGCTCGGCGGCCACGACTAATGTGGGGACGTCGATATCCGGCAGGAAACCCCGTGCGTCGTGCTGCCCTGCAGCTTGCAGCATGCGCAGAAACACATCGGGGTCCATCAGTGCGGCGTGCTCCCAGTAGCGTTGAAAGTCTTCTTCTCGGATTCGCTCGCCGTCGAGCTCCCGACCCGCGCAAGCGACGCGAAACGCCATCGCCGCAGGGACGCGCCCCCAAACCGCGCGCGCGATGCCCGGGAACATGCGCGATCCTCGAATGAGGCCAGGCAGGACCTGGTCGAGCAGATCGGTCCCATGAAACGTACTTGTGATGCGGCCGAAAGTCCCGCACATGAGGACTAACGCAGCGACCCCTTCGGGGTTCTGCCGATAGTATTCGAGGGCTACTTGGACGCCCATGGAGTGCGCCGCGATGACGGGCCGCGCGACGTCACGTTCGTCGCAGACCTTGCGAAGATCGCGTGCGAGATCTTCGATCGACAGGCGATCGCGGTCGAGCGGAGGCCCGCTTCGCCCGTGGCCGCGAAAATGCCCGTGCAGTACGCGATGGTGCTCTGCGAGACGGGGTGCCAGATAACGCCAGGCAAAGCCGTCACAGCCGATTCCATCGACGAGAACGACAGGGGGCGCACCTCCCTCGATCTCTTCGTAGAAAAGGCGGGTGCCATCCGCCGCGTCGACAAAGCCTTCGCGCTCGTAGTGCACGCGTCGGGCGCTTACTTCTTGGCGGCGTCTTCGGGACTATCCGGGATGTCGTTGACGGAGGGTAGCTTGCGAATCTCGGGAAGTGCGATTTTCACGCAGCGCTGGACGATCCACGAGAGTGAGCGATCCAACCTTGCCGATTCGTGCTTGATGTCGTGTAGCATCGACTCGGGGAAGTAGAGGCTTTGCTTGCGCTTATCAGTCGTGGACATCGTAAGTAATCCTCCGTGGGGGCGCAGCGCCAGCTGGCGATCGCGCCCCGTTCAACTATCTGGTGGTCCTACCCAGGGATAGATGCAGTGTCAATGACAAAGGTCTAAACGCCATGTTCCATCAGAAATCTGGCAGCAAACCACTCCGCCTGGCCCTCGTTGGCATGCTTGCTCTGGTGTTCGTTGCGGCCATGGCTTCGGAGGCTCCCGCGCGCCGCAGTCCGTTCGAGCCGCTGGCGATCTTCGCAAGGGCGCTTGCGTATATCGAACTGAGCTACGTCGAGCCGATCGATCAGGAGAGCCTCGTCTACGGCGCCATTCGGGGGCTCGCAGATTCGCTCGATCCGCACAGCGTGTTCCTGGATCCCGAAGAGTACGAGATTCTCAAGAGCGACGCGGAGGGACGATTCGCCGGGGTCGGCGTCGAGGTTTCGGCACGCGATGGTTGGTTGACGATTCTCTCGGTTTTCGAGGGGGGACCCGCGGCGAAGGCGGGTCTGCAGCCCGGTGACCGCTTCCTGAGCATTGACGGTGAGGAGGCTCGCGACGTTCGACTGTACGACGCCGTTCGGCGCATTCGCGGCGAGCCTGGGACGACCGTCGAGGTGACCGTGCGGCGAGAGGGGCAGGAAAAAGCACTCGAGCGCACGCTCACGCGGGCGTTCATCGATGTCGACCCCATCGAGGCGGCGCTCTTGGACGACGGGATCGTCTACGTGCGGATCAAAGCGTTTCAGGACGGGACCGCCCGCTTGTTCAGCCATGCCCTCGACCAGGCGGTGATGAAGCGTCGCAAGCGGGACGGCGTAACCGGTTTGCTGCTCGATCTCCGGGACAACGGCGGCGGGTTGCTCCACGAAGCGGTGTGGGTCAGCGACGAGCTTCTTGCGTCCGGGGTCATCGTGAGTACGCGGGGGCGGGGCGGCGAAAAGATCAGTGAGTACTCGGCGCGGCGAGCGGGGACGCGCCCGAAATGGCCCGTCGTCGTGCTGATCAACGAGAACACCGCGAGCGCTTCGGAGATCGTCGCGGGTGCGCTGCGCGACCATGCACGCGCGGTCCTGGTCGGCGTGCGATCCTTCGGCAAAGGCAGCGTGCAGAACGTCTTCGAGCTTCCAGGAGGCAGCGCCCTCAAACTCACGACCTACCGCTACTACACCCCGTCGGGCCGCTCCATTCAAGCTGAAGGCATCACTCCCGACCTCGTCGCAGAACAACCTCGGGCGGAGGGCGATCCCGAGCCGATCCGCGAGGAAGAGCTCGAACGGCATCTAGCCGCGCAGCCAAATGGCGCCGGCGTATCGAAAGCGCCGGGAAGCAAGCAGGCTCCCAAGGCGACCGGCAAAATACCGGCTCTGTTTGCCGAAGATTCCCAAGGGCAAAGAGCATATG
>CBDURI010000150.1:0-6834 GCA_965369435.1 uncultured bacterium | reverse complement strand
CGCGCGCGTCTCGAAATCCGGTACACCACCCGCATCGGCTCGCTCGAGTATGTGTTCAACTTGGCGGTCCCGGCAGCCAAAGTGAAATGGCTCGGACTCGATCCCCAGGCAGCCTTCCTCCTGTCGCTCGTCGACGGCCAGACGACCGTTGCCGAGGTGCTCGAGCTCTGCCAACTGGGCCGGCTGGAGGCGCTGCGCGTGTTTACCGAGCTTCTGGAAGCCAAGGCCATTCTCCGGGTGGCCTAACGGCGTGCCAGCTTGCGCGCGGTCGACGGACCACTACCATCCCGCCCCATGGCTGCGCATCCCAAGAAGATCGTGCTCGCCTACAGCGGCGGCCTCGACACATCTGTCATCCTGACCTGGCTCAAAGAAACCTACGACGCCGAGGTGATCGCGTTCTGCGCGGATGTCGGTCAAGGCGAGGAGCTTGGCGGCCTCGATGAGAAGGCTCGCGCGACCGGTGCCTCCAAGTGCATCATCGCGGACCTCAAGGAAGAGTTCGCCCGCGACTTCTGTTTTCCAATGCTGCGCGCGAACGCCATTTACGAAGGCGAGTACCTGCTCGGCACATCCATCGCGCGCCCGGTGATCGCCAAGGCGATGATGGAAGTGGTACGGCAGGAGGGTGCGGATGCGATTTCGCACGGCGCGACCGGTAAGGGCAACGACCAAGTTCGCTTCGAGCTCGCAGCGATGGCAATCGATCCACGAATCCAGATCATCGCCCCCTGGAGGACGTGGTCGCTGCGCTCACGGTCCGACTGCATCGAGTACTGCAAAGACCGCAAGATTCCGATTGAGGTCACCGCCGAGAAGCCGTACTCGATGGACGCGAACCTGTTCCACATCAGCTACGAGGGCGGTGTCCTCGAAGACCCCTGGAACGAGCCGCTCAAAGACATGTTCCGCTGGACGACGGACCCTCAGGACGCGCCCGATGTGCCCGAGTACATCGTCATCGGGTATGAGAACGGCGATCCGGTGAGCGTGGACGGTGAGCAGCTGTCCCCGGCGGCCCTCATTCAGCGCCTCAACGAGATTGGATCGCGGCATGGCGTTGGCCGCGTGGACATCGTCGAGAACCGCTTTGTCGGCATGAAGTCGCGGGGCGTGTACGAAACGCCGGGCGGGACCATTCTTCAGCGAGCGCACCGCGCCGTGGAGTCGATCACCGTCGACCGGGAGGTGCTGCGCATTCGGGATGGCCTGATTCCAGAGTATGCGTCCCTCGTTTACCGTGGCTTCTGGTTCGCGCCCGAGCGCGAGATGCTTCAGGCCCTCATCGACGACGCCCAAAAAGACGTTACCGGCGAGGTCCGGCTCAAGCTCTACAAGGGCAACGCAGACGTCGTGGGCCGGCGAAGCCCCAACACGCTCTACGACCCCGAACTGGCGACCTTCGAAGAGGACGAGGTCTACGATCAACAGGACGCGACTGGGTTCATCCGGCTCAACGCGCTTCGACTGCGAATTAGGGCCCTTCGGGACCAGCGTGGTGGAGACTAACCTCCACTGTTGCGGCCGATCGCGGTCCTCGGTAATCTAAAAGCTCACAAGGTCTTGGACGTTCCAAGTATACAGTTGGCCGCCGCGATTGTCGGCGGCGTCGGTTTGGGCGCGCTGCTTGCAGCTGTTGGTGCCGGCATGCACGCGCTCGGCGAGGCGGGCTTACAGGCGCTGTCGGAGACCGAAGGCCGCAACGCCAAGGTTGCCCAGCGGGTCCTGCGAGACCTTTCTGCGGTTCAGTCGCGCCTCTTGATCGGTCGGGTGTTTTGCGTTGGGCTCGCGGCGGCCCTCGTGGGGCATTCCTTGCTTCAGTACGGGGCGTGGATCGCGCTCCTCGGGGTGCTTGGCACCTCAGCGACCTATGCGATCCTGGCGACGGTGGCTGGCGCCGTGGTCCGTCAGCGCTCCGGGCAGGCCACCTTGCAGCTTTGGAGGTGGTTGAGGCCCGTGGATCTGCTGCTTACGCCCCTAGCGGTGCCCCTCCGTTGGATCAACGAGCTCGTGATGAAGCTCGTTCCTGAAGTCGAGGTCGAGGACCCAGACCGCCTTGCCGAGCTAACGGTCGAGCACGTGATCGAGCAGGGCGAAGAGACCGGTACCATCGCGGAGGAGCACGCCCAAATGCTGCGCAGCGTCCTCGAGTTCAAGAACACCGTTGCTCGGGAGATCATGGTCCCCCGCACGCAGATGGTGGCGTTCGACATCGACACCACGATCGACGACGTGCTTGCCAGTATCATCGAGTCGGGTCACAGCCGGTACCCGGTGTACCGAGGGCAGATCGATCAGGTCGAAGGCATCCTCTACGCGAAGGATCTTTTTGAAGTGCTGCGCAACACGTCCAATTCGACCGATGTCTTGCTGACCGACGTGCTGCGTAAGCCCGTCTTCTTCGCGGCGGAGAGCCAGAAGATCGGCGTGCTTCTTCGTGAAATGCAGCGTCGCCGTTCTCATCTGGCCGTGGTGGTGGACGAATTCGGCGGAGCGGCTGGTATCGTGACGCTGGAAGACATCGTCGAAGAAATCGTTGGAGAGATTCAAGACGAGCACGACGCAGAGATGCCCTTGGTTTACGAGCGTGCGCCCGGCCACTACTTCGTGGACGCGAGCATCTCGGTGTACGACTTGGAGGAGCATCTCGGCGAAGCGATCTGCGACGACAAGACCGATTTCGATTCCCTGGGCGGTATGTTGGTTCATCTCGCGGGCCAGGTGCCCGTGATCGGGGCAACGCTCGTCGCGGGATCGTATCGCGTCGTGGTCCTCGAGGCTGACGAGCGGCACGTTCGCCGTGTCGAGATGCTTCGTGCGAGCACGGAAGAGCCCAAATCAGCGGCCGGCTAGGAAGCCTCGGGGTGCTCGTAGCTAACCCAGTCCTGGAGGATGTCCGCGCTGCTCATTCTCGGGGTGACTATCGTGTAGTGCGCGACCTGCCCTTCCGGGGCCGCGCCGACTGAGCCCACGTTGACGATGTGGTACTCCGCGACGGCGCGCTGGAACGGGACATGGGTGGAGCCGCACACGATGATGTCCGCCGGGTCGTCGTCCAGCAGCGCGAGGAGCTCCTCGTCGTTGAGATCGTGACTGATCTCTCGATTGCTGTCGGCTGGAGAGCCATGTACCATCAACACCTCGCGGCCGTCGACCAGCGGTATGCGCTGCTGTTCCGGCAGACGTCGAAGACGTTCCGCGACGAGGTCACCAATCGCCCCCCGTGTGTCCGAGAACAGGCGGGCTTGACGACGCTGCTCCTCGTCGATGGGGACGAGGCTACCCGGATCGACGGAGCCCAGCGCGAGGTCCGACGCGCCGCGCGTGCAGATCGCGCCCAGCGCCTGCAGACGCTGCCAGACCTCTAGCGGCTCATCACCGCCGAGGAGTAGGTCGCCTGCGACGTACACGCGTTTCACGTCGAGTCGTTCGAGCTCCGCCAACACCACCTCGAGGGCCGTGATATTTCCGTGCACGTCCGACAGAAACGCGATCGGACCGGCTGCAGGTGGGTGGGCCATGCTGGGAGCCTAGCACCGGGCGCGTCGGTCCGTAGCCGGACATTGACGCTTGCACGGAAGCAAGGTCAGCCTATTCTCACGCGGGGAGAGTGAGTTGAACGAAAGCAGCGATCGGGACAACGTGATTCGCGTTGGTTTCGGGGTGGATGGCAAACTGATCCGGACGTCGAGCCCGGAGCCGGCCCCCTCGCAGCCAGCGCCTCCGAGGGGCGATCCGCGAGAAGGCCTGTATACGGTCGCCGAGGTGGCGCGGCTGTTCGGTTACAAGCCATCCCGGCTCCGGTACTGGCACCGGTCGGGCTTGCTCGGTCCGTCGGCCCGCGTTGCTGGCCGCAACTACTACACCTTTCAAGATCTGGTTGGTGTTCGCGCGGCGAAGGGGCTTCTCGAGCAAGGCGTGCCTCTTCGGCAGGTGCGCCGTTCGGTCCAATCGCTGCGCGAGGAGTTCCCGAAGACCACGTTGCCGCTGTCGGAGCTGCGCGTTTTGGCGGACGGAAGGGCGGTCGTCGTGCAGGACGACGCGGGCACCTACGAACCGACGACTGGCCAGGCCGTGCTGGACTTCCGCATCGATGGGCTGGAGTCGGAAGTCGCCCGGGTGCTGCACTTCGATCACGACGACCGTTCTCGCGCCTACGAGCACTACCTCGAAGGCTGCCGCTTTGACGAGGACGAGCAAACCTACGACCAAGCCGAGCAGGCGTATCAACAAGCGCTATCGCTCGACCCCACGCTGTCGAATGCGCTGACGAACCTAGGCAACCTCGAGTACCGTCGCGACCACCTCGAAGCTGCGGAGCAGTTCTACCGTCGCGCGCTGCAATGCGACTCGGAGCAACCGGAGGCCCTCTATAACCTTGGGTTTCTCCACTTCGAGCGGGATGAGTTGGATCAGGCGATTCTCTCCTTTCGCTCTGCGCTCGAGAGCGACCCCTCGTTTGCGGACGCCCACTTCAACCTGGCGATGGCACTCGAAGAGCGGGGCGAGCGAGCGAACGCGCGCACTCATTGGCAGCGATACCTCTCGCTCGAACCCGAGGGCTCTTGGGCAGATATTGCCCGCACACATTTGCAGAAGGACTCTTAGCCATGGCGACAGACGATCCGATTGCTCGCTTTGCCGGCGAGTACGAGCGTGCGAGTGCAACTGAGCCATTCGAGGTAAGTCGTTGCGTCTTGGCCACGGCGAACGGGGAAGGCCGGCCCTCGGTGCGCTTCATTTTACTCAAAGGGTTCGACGACGACGGCTTCGTCTTTTTTACGAACTTTGAAAGCGCGAAGGCCAAGGACCTCGCCGAAAACCCGCACGCCGAGATCGCGTTTCATTGGCACACGACGGGTGTGCAGGTGCGCGTCCGAGGTCCCGTCACACGGGTGTCCGATGAAGAAGCGGACGCCTACTTCGCGAGCCGCGACCGTGGGAGCCAAATAGGCGCCTGGGTGTCACGGCAAAGCGAGGTGCTCGACCGCCCACCATCTCTAGAGGCTGCTACATCGGAGACCAGCGACCGTTTCGCGAATGTTGCGGTGCCACGGCCCCCATTCTGGGGAGGCTACCGAGTCGCACCAACCGCGATCGAATTCTGGCAGAATCGGGATGATCGGCTGCACGATCGCTGGCTCTATGAACGAGACGGCCGCGCGTGGCGCGTGGTGCGGCTATACCCCTAGCCTTCCGCGTCACCTGGCTCCGATGACGGCGAATTGAGGTTCAGGGGCGCACGTATTTTTCGAGGTCGAGCGCCCAGCGAACTTCGGTCACGGCGTCTGCCACCGCTGCTAGCGATTTGCGATAGGTGACCTCGTGCCAGACGTCGAGGACGCGGGCTTCATCGACCGGGTCTTTCACCTCGACGATCTCAGAGTGGGATTCTTGATAGCCGCGGCTTCCTGCCTGCTCGCCGACCTCTTCGCGGACGCGCCGGAACAGATCTTCTGCGGGTGCGGACGGGGCGTCTGACTGCTGTGTGTGGGCCGTGAACTGGACGACGAGCCCGGCGTTTAAGACGACCCGGACCCCGGAATCCATGATGTGTAGGCGCACGCGTTCTGCGATCTGAAGCTCCTGATCGCCGGTCCGGTAAATCTCGACTCCGGCATTCGAGAGCGCCTGCTGAATATCCTGAATTGTCAGCGTGTCCTCCAACCCACTTACAGCAAAGCATCCGCTTCGGGTCGAGCACCGTACCACTCTCGACGCGGGGTGCGCAAAGCTTTGGTATGCGACCCAACAATTGAGTTGGGTGCGTCCCCCCGAAGGGTAGGTGAGCGATCGTTTTTGCTGCGACCAACGGCAGAAAGCACTGGCCAACGACAGTCCGCTTCGATACATTCCGCAGTGCTTTGACACCCCTTGCTGAGAGACTCTCTTCGATCTTGCCGAAAGGTGGCGCGGACGCTGCTGTTCATCGTGGCGCTCGACGGCGGTTCCGTCGGTGGGCCCTCGACGCCGACATCGAGCTTCTGTCACCGACGCGAGGCTCCGGCTTGGCGATCAACGCCAGCGTGGGTGGCCTCCGCGTTGCCGTCGATGCGGGCGTGCCCGTTGATCACATCTGCACGCTGCGGGTTCGGACGGCGCCTGGTCATTCGACGATCGAGCACGCGAAGGTGGTTTGGTCGCGGGCCCAGCCGGATGGCTATCTTCTGGGTCTAGAGTTTGTTGCCGCGCCTTCCTCTTGAAATCGTTGGCGTTTCTCTATGGGGATCGCAAATGATTCGATTGGTTGCGACCCCGCTCGTCTGGGGTTAGGTTCAAGGTCCATCTGAGCGTACCCACTTCGGGACGCTACGGAGGTTCACATCATGCGCCGACGAATGTTCCTCGGAAAGATCCACCGAGCTACGATCACTCACGCTGACCTGGACTATGAGGGTAGCGTCACGATCGACGCCGATCTCTTGGACGCCGCTGGGATTCTCCAGCACGAAGAAGTCCAGGTTTGGAATATTACGCAGGGCACGCGCTTGGCGACGTACGCGCTCGAAGGCCCGCGCGGGTCCGGTGTGATTTGCGTCAACGGTGCGGCGGCTCACCACATGAGCCCCGGTGACCTCGCGATCATTGCGACCTTCGGGGAGATGAGCGACGAGGAGGCGAGGGCGCACGAGCCCAAGGTCGTGCTCGTCGACGGTAAGAATCGAATCGTCGATACAGGCCCCGAGCGCCCCGGCCCGCAAATGCCGCGCCGAGTGGACGAACTCGTTCATTAACGCGATGCTCCCCGCATTGCCGGGGTGGCGGAATGGCAGACGCAGGCGACTTAAAATCGCCCGTGGAAACACGTGCGGGTTCAAGTCCCGCCCCCGGCAC
>CBDURI010000149.1:0-6845 GCA_965369435.1 uncultured bacterium | reverse complement strand
CCTGGACCACCAGCTGATGCTCCTCGCGTTCTTTCGAGCTGGCCATCATGCGCGCCGCATCACCCTGCTCTGTGGAGCCGGCAAGCGCCTCGCTCAGCACCGATGGCCCACGACGCGAGATCAAAAGCTCAGGGGTCGCGCCCAAGAACGCGGCATCGCCGCGCCACAAGGCGAAACGCGTGCAGCCCGGGAATCGCTCTTCGAGGCGCTTGAGCACGTCGAGAGAGCCAGCGCCCGTCTCGAGCTCGACCACACAGTGCCTTGCAGCGACGACCTTCTCGAAGGTGCCGTCTTGGATTTCTCGGCGGATCTCGTCGACTTGGCGCGACCAGGTTTCGTGATCGGCTTCATCGATGCGCCTCACCGAGACGGGCGACGGAATCACGCCGATCGGTCGTTCGAGGCTCTCCCAGATCGCGTCGAACACCTGGAGCGTTCGTTCGACGCTCGTGCGCTCGGACTCGCATGCGGCGAAGGACAACCAGGCTCGCTCGCCAACGTGATACGTCCACGTCGGCAGGAGCACGAAGCCGTCCCCGAAGCTTTCCCAAGGCGCCTGTCGAGCAGCTCCCGGAGCAAAAGAGCCGCCCCCGAATACGCGTGGTGCCGGACTCGCCGCATCGGCTATGTGCTCGGCGGCGTCGAAGAAATCGCTGATCGCGGGCGCGGTGGGAGCCATTGTCTTGGCCACGCCAAGCCCCGAGCACGCATCGCTCTCGGGCGGGTCCCACAGAATGCTCGCCTCGTGCGGGAACGCGCGAAGCAGCGCATCGGGTGGCGCGATGGGCGCCGGCATTGTCACGATGAGGTTGTTGACCGTCGAGGTGGGAGCCCGAAGGGCCTGCTCCAAGAACGCCCGCGAGGCCTCCCTCGTCGGGACCCCCTCGAAGGCAAAGGCCGCGCCTTGAGACCTCATGACGTGGCCCCGAGCGGTTCGGCAACGAACAAGTTGCATGCGCCAAACGTCAGCGGTTTCACGTCGAGGACGTTCAGCCCGGCAGCCCGCATCTGCTGGGCAAACTCGTCGGCGGGCGGGAACGCTGCGATCGATTCCTGCAAGTACTTGTACTCGTTCGAGCCTGACAGTATCCCGCCAATCCGTGGGATGACCTTGCGAACATGAAAGCGAGCGATGGGACTGAGCCAGCCCACGTTCGGCTCGCCGAGCTCCAGCACCGCGACTCGGCCGCCCGGCCGGGTCACCCGCGCCATCTCCGCGAGCGCTGCGTTTCGATCGGGGACGTTGCGAATTCCAAAAGCGATGCAGCATCCATCGAAGGAGTCGTCGTCGTACCGAAGGGCTTGCGCGTCACCCACTTCGAGCTCCACCCGCTCGGTGAGGCCGCTCCGCGCTACTTTCTCGACGCCGACTTCCAGCATGCGCTTGGAGGGGTCGCTGCCCACCACGTACGCGTCGGTGTGCATCCGGGCAATCATGAGGGCGAGGTCGCCCGTCCCGGTAGCCAGATCGAGAACACGAGCTCCCGCCCGGAGCTCCATCGCATCCACCGTCTTGCGACGCCACGACTGGTCGATGCCCATCGACATGACCCTGTTCAGCATGTCGTAACGGCCTGCGATCTGGTCGAACATCTGCCCAGAACCTAGGTTGGGCGACGGCGTCTGGTGAACCGATTCGCTCACTGAGCACCTCGTTCGACCTTCTTGGCCTGAAGCCGGGCGTTCTCCTGCACCTCTTGCTTTCGCGAGTGCAGACGCATGTGGCCGCGCTGAATACCCTCACCCGCAAGCGCGCGAAGCGCTGCCAGGTTGGAGGCCATCCCGGCGGCGCCCATCACGATGGCCAACTCACCAGCATTCGTCACACCCATGAGCTCGAAGCCAGCGCGGACGCCTCGATGAACTCGGGTCGAGCCACCGACGGTTCCGACGGCCATCGGCATATCGAGCTCTCCGCGGACGCCACTGTCAGTCCGGGTCCAAACCACGAGCGGCTTGTAGGTTCCGGTCACGGACGCGAAGGCATGCGCCCCCGCTTCGATCGAGCGCCAGTCCTGACCCATCGCGAGGGCAACGGCATCGACGCCGTTCATCACTCCCTTGTTGTGGGTGACCGCGCGGAAGGGATCGAGCTCGGCAAATCGGCTGGCCTTGACGATGCCGTCCGCCAGATCCGGCCCGCCCAGGGCATCGGCGCTCACCTCGCAACGCACCTGCACCCGACGGCGCAACGGCAGGTTGCTTAGAATACGCAGGCCCACGGTGCCGCCCGTGAGCTCGCGAATTCGCGGGGCAACCGCTTCGGCGACCGCGTCGACCACGTTCGCGCCCATCGCGTCGCCGACATCGACGTAGAGGTGCACGACCAATACGCCCTGGTCCTCGTCGAGCACGCGCACATCGAGATCACGGCAGCCACCGCCGCGCTTCAGCATGCCTGGGATCGCTTCGTCTGCGATCTGGAAAATCAGGTCGCGCTCGGCTTCGACGCGCGCCTTCGCGTCGCGCGGATTGGGTACGTCGTCGAACTGGACCTGAGTGGTCATGATCGGAGCGGTAGCCTCGCCGAAAAATCCGCCGGTCATCCGTACCTGACGGGCCGCGTTCGATGCGGCGGCAACCACCGAAGGCTCTTCGACGGCCATCGGCACCAACACGTCGTTGTTGTTCACGCGGAAGTTGAGGGCGACAGCGAGGGGCAGGCCGTGCACCCCAATGACGTTCTCGCTCATGCGATCGGCAACCTCGAGCGTGAGGCGCCCACCATCTTGCAAGTGCTGAACGGACTCTTCGGAAAGCAGGCCGGTCTCGAGCATGGTTCGAAGCCGCTGTTCGACATGCTCGCGGTAGAAGCCCGGGATCCGGCTCGTCACGGTGGGTGGTTGCTTGGACATCAATGCATCTTTCTTCGTTGCTCGCTAGGACTCCCGGTGAACGGTGGCTCGCGCCACCGTAATCAGTGCGTCTCGCGCGCGGCTGTCGGGCAGACTCCCGAGCGCCAAGCAAGCGGCGTCAGCCTTGTGCACGGCGAGCTCGCGCGTCGACTCGAGGGCGCCCGTGCGATCGAGCGCCGACAGTAAGCGCGACCGTGCTTCCTGTGGAATGTCGTCCAAGGGGTTCGCGACCAGCTCTTCGAGAACTGGCCTGAGCGAAGGGTCTCGCTCTAGAGCGACGATCACGGGGTGAGTCATCTTCCCTTCGCGCAGATCCGTAAACGGCGACTTCCCGATCGTCGCGCCATCGCCGGCGTAGTCGAGATGGTCGTCGATCAGCTGAAACGCCACTCCGAGGTGGAGGCCGTACTCTTCGAGCGACCTGCAGGCGTCGGCATCGAGGTCGCCCGCGCGACCGCCGGCGAACATCGCCCAACGGAACAAGGCGGCGGTCTTGCCTTCGACGACCTGCATGTACGTGCGCATGCGGGCATCGATGCGACCGCGGTTCTCCAACTGGATCGCCTCGGCGAAGATCATCTCGTCGATGATGTCGAGCAGTCGAATCAGAACGTCGGGCATTTCGGCGGTGCGCACTCGGCGAAGCGCATCGACAAGCAGCCAGTCGCCGGCGAAAATCGAAGCCGCGTTGCCGTAGAGGGTGCGGGCCGAGGGAGCGCCTCGGCGCTGATCGCCCGTGTCGACGACATCATCATGGAGCAGTGTCGCGCAATGGACGAGCTCGACCGCTACGCCGAACTCGCGGGTGCGCTCGTCGAGACCGCTGCCCAGTTGTGAAGCAAGCGCGACGCACATCGGCCGTAGCCGCTTGCCCGCGATCCCTACCAAGTGGTGCGCACTCTTATGAACGACGCTGTCCCCCGCGCGAAGGCCTTGAATGCCCTCCTCGAGGGCGGCCATGTCCCACTTCACCAAGTCGGCAAGGTCAGCCAAGCGAGCCGAAAGGTCATCGAGCCCCTGCGAATCGCACACAGCCTGGAGGCTCGTGAGCACGTCGGACGAGGAATCCGAGCGGACCGCCGCTATCAACGACATCGCTCGGCTCCGTCGGGTGTCCCCTGGTGCATCACTCTTCTTCTTCCGCCGATTGCAGATCGGCCGGGTTGATCATTCGGCCCGCAACCAGCAACCGAACCAGGCGTTCGCCGGTCTTAGATAGCGCAGTCAGTCGTGAAAGTCGCTTGCGCATGTAGTCGACGCGACGCCGCTCCTCCTGCCCAAGCAGGCTCCGGGTCTCGGCGAGCTGCCGCTGCGCCTCTCCAAAAGCATCGATGGCCTCGCGGATGAGGTTGAGCTCGCGGCGCTCGTACACACGGCGAAGGAGCTTCCAAACGCTGCTTTCGGCTTGGTAAAAGTCTTTTCGTTCTCCCGGACGCCAGGTCTTGCGCACCGCGCCCCAATGCACCAACTCCCCGAGCGACAGGCTCACCGCGCTACTGCTGAGCTGCAGGATTTCCGCGAGCTCGGTCGTCGTCATCGGGTCCGGGGACAGGTACAGGATCGTCCAGAGGCGACCCATGTGGCGTCGAAAGCCCCAAAACTCCATCAAACGCCCCATCGCATCGGCCGATTTCAGCTCGGCCTCACGCCACAAGGGCTGAGAATCATTGAAGTCTTGATGTTTTGCAGCGGCGGTGGGCACTCTGTTCGCTCAGTTTGTTCAAATATTCTTGAACAGACGTAGGACCAAGGCCGCAACCGGTCAAGGCAACCGACACCCTGGCCGAGCCCGCCCCTCCGAGTGCTAGACTCCGCAGCCCCAATGAGCAGAAAACTCAACAAGTACAGCAGCCGAATCACCCAGCCACCGTCCCAGGGCGCGTCGCAGGCCATGTTGCACGCAACCGGTCTGTCGCGCGCCGACTTGGACAAAGCCGAGGTCGGCATCTCGGCGGTTTGGTACGAGGGCAACAGCTGCAACATGCACCTCAACGACCTTGCTGCCGTCGTAAAGCGCGGCGTCGTCGATGCAGGTCTCGTCGGCATGCGCTTCAACACCATCGGCGTGTCCGATGGAATGTCGATGGGGACGGACGGCATGAGCTACTCGCTTCAATCGCGAGACTTGATCGCCGACTCGATCGAAACCGTGATGGCCGCGCAGTGGTACGACGCGAACATCTCGATCCCGGGCTGCGATAAGAACATGCCGGGCTGCATGATCGCCATCGGCCGACTCAACCGCCCGTCATTGATGATCTACGGAGGAACGATTCGCGCGGGACGCGGAAGCGATGGCGAGAAGCTCGATGTCGTGTCGGCGTTCCAATCGTATGGTGAGCTCCTCGGGCACTCGATCGACGAGAGCAAGCGTCTCGACATCATCGAGCACGCGTGCCCGGGTGCAGGCGCCTGCGGCGGAATGTACACCGCGAACACGATGGCTTCGGCGATCGAGGCGATGGGGATGTCGCTGCCCTACAGCTCGTCGACGCCCGCGGAAGACCCCGCAAAACAGGACGAATGCCTGCGCGCAGGCGAGGCGATCAAGCTCCTTCTCGAGCAAGACATCAAGCCGCGGGACATCATGACGCGCGAAGCGTTCGAAAACGCCATGGTGACGGTCATGGCGCTCGGCGGTTCGACGAACGCGGTGTTGCACTTGATAGCGATGGCGCGTGCCGTCGATGTTCCCCTGACGATCGACGACTTTCAGACCGTCAGCGATCGAGTACCGTTTCTCGCAGACCTCAAGCCGAGCGGGCAGTACGTGATGGAGGACCTGCACAACGTAGGCGGAACGCCCGGTGTGCTGCGGTATCTACTGGCGCACGGGGCGCTGCATGGCGATTGTCTTACGGTCACCGGCAAGACGCTCGCGGAGAATCTTGCGGATCTTCCCGACCTCTCGGAGGGACAGGACGTCATCCATGGTTGGGACACACCGATCAAGAAGACCGGTCACCTGACGATTCTTCGAGGCAGCCTCGCGCCCGAGGGATCCGTGGCGAAGATCACGGGCAAGGAAGGCTTCCACTTCAAGGGGCCCGCGAAGGTGTTCGATTGCGAAGAGGACATGTTGGCGGCGATGGAACGCGGCGAGATCAGCAAGGGGCAGGTCATCGTCATTCGCTACGAAGGCCCGAAGGGCGGACCGGGGATGCCCGAGATGCTGTCACCGACATCCATGATCATGGGCGCCGGACTCGGGCAGGACGTCGCCCTCATCACGGACGGCCGGTTCTCCGGAGGCTCTCACGGCTTCATCATCGGGCACATCACGCCCGAAGCACAGGAGGGCGGCCCGATCGCCCTGGTGCAAGACGGGGATATCATCGCCATCGACGCCGAGAAGCGTTTCATCGATCTCGAGGTGAGCGAGGCCGAAATGGCCGAGCGGCGCGCCCAATGGCAAGCGCCCGAGCTCAAAGCCAAGCGCGGCACGCTTTACAAATACATCAAGAATGTGAAGTCGGCGTCCGAAGGCTGTGTGACGGACGAATAGGGCCTCCGCTCACCGGGAAGCCGAGACCGTTCAACTGAGCCGGCGCACCGTTCGCGGGGTTTTGCCAGCAATTTCATGCATCGACCCTACACTGGGCGTGGGCAAGTCAGAGACCCTCTCACGGGGAACGACCATGTACATCAACAAACGGGGCCTCCGAGAAATCGGAAGCGTCCTCTTCAAGAAGCCGACCCTCGGCCGACTCGTGACCACCGCGTGGATTGCACCGATCTACGTGGGGCTCCGCCAGACTGCGGTCGCCTTCCGCGCGCTCGACGAGGTCCTGTACCCTGAGTACCGCGACCAGAAGGTCGAGCGGCCGGTGTTTGTCTTCGCCAATCCGCGCAGTGGCACCACCCTCGTCCACCGCCTGATCAGCCTAGACGACGAGGTCTTCACCACGGTGAAGCTCTACCAAACGATTTTCCCGTCGATCACGGCCACCAAGGCCTTCAAAGGGCTGATCGACCTTGCTCAGACCAGCG
>CBDURI010000148.1:0-6880 GCA_965369435.1 uncultured bacterium | reverse complement strand
TCTTGGCGGGCTGAATCGTCCCGGCCGCGGTCATCAGGAGTGGGAAGTACTTGTCGAGGTAAGTCGCTGCCATCAGCACGGCCTGGTAGCCCGCGATAGAAGCCTGCGAGCTGAGTGCGTCCATCGATTGCGCGCGGCTGATGCGGGGCACGAGCTCCATCGCGATCGTGCTGATCTTGCGGTCGCGCAGGATCCGCACCGAATCGAGGTTCTTATGGGGCGACATAAAGCCGATGAGGATGGCGCCCTCCTTGATCTTGGACGCCTCGTCGGGCGTGATGGGGTAGACTCGGAAGACGATGTCCGCGCTACCCCAGGCGGCCTCCGCGTCGGTGCCGGCCACGATCTTGGCGCCCGCTTCGCGGTAACGCTCATCGGTGAAGTGGGCGTGCCTGCCCGCAGCGCTCTCAACGACGACATCGAAGCCCTCTTTCACGTAGCGCTTCGCCGTTTCCGGCGTGCAGGCGACCCGTGTCTCGCCTTCTACCACTTCCTTGGGCACGAAAATCTGAGGCATCCATTCCTCCTGCGCGGGCATCGCCAGAGCGGCAAACCCGATTGAACTAGTCAACAATCGACTGCCCGCGTCCGAGGTTGTTAGTGGCGATCTGGGGTCATGTCCAGCCGTAGCCGAAAAACCCTTCAACGCCCCTTTTGTGTTCTCGCCCGGCCTGCTAGATCCGGCCCGCGAACCAGGAGGACAGGAGCATGGGGAACCCCGCGCAGCTCGACGAGCTCGCTATCAAGACGATTCGTGGCCTAAGCATGGATGCCGTGCAGGCCGCCAACTCGGGCCACCCCGGGACGCCGATGGCGCTCGCGCCCCTCGGTTGGGCGCTTTTCTCGGACCTCCGCAAGCATGACCCGGCGAATCCCGATTGGCCGGACCGCGATCGGTTCGTCTTGTCGTGCGGGCACGCGTCGATGCTTCAGTACGCCTTGCTCCATCTAAGCGGCTACGAGGTTTCGCTGGATGACATTCGCCAGTTCCGGCAGTGGGGGAGTCTCACGCCGGGCCACCCGGAGTCGCACGTCACGCCGGGTGTCGAGACGACGACGGGGCCGCTCGGGCAGGGCGTCGGGAACGGCGTCGGGATGGCGATGGCGGAACGGCATCTGGCCGCACGGTTCAACAAGCCGGGGCACGTCCTTTTCGATCACCGCACGTGGGTCATCGCGTCGGATGGCGACCTCATGGAAGGCGTGGCCTCGGAGGCTGCGTCGCTCGCTGGTCACCTCGAGCTCGGAAAGCTCACGGTGTTCTGGGATGACAACGAGATCACGATCGACGGCAGGACCGACCTCTGCTTCAGCGAGGATGTGTTGGCGCGCTTCGCGTCGTACGGCTGGCATACCGAAAGCGTCGAAGATGGGAACGACCTCGCAGCGCTGATCGGGACTGCCAACGCGGCGGTCGCGGACGCTCGCCCAAGCTTCATCCGGGTACGCACGATCATTGGCGATCCTTCGCCCAACAAGCGCGACACCTCGGGCGCGCACGGAGCGCCGCTCGGTGAAGACGAGATCATTGCCACCAAGCAGATCATGGAATGGCCAACCGCGCCGTTGTTCTTCGTGCCCGACGAGCTCGCGGAAGCGGCGGAAGCGATTCGGGATCGTGGGGCGAAGAGCCACGAGGCATGGCAAGGCCGTCTCGCAGAGTACCGGGCCGAGTTTCCCGAGGCGGCGAACGAGCTCGAGGGGGCATTGGCTGGCGAGCTGCCCGCGGATTGGGACGCCGATCTACCGGTCTTCGACGCCGACCCCAAGGGCACCGCGACGCGAAAAGCGAGTGGCGCCGTGCTCAACGCGCTGGCATCGAAAATCGGCGGGCTGGTCGGAGGCTCTGCGGATCTTGCGGGGTCGAACAACAGCCACATGAAGGGTCTCTCGAGCTTCTTGGCTCAGGCCGACGGGATCCCGCGCAACGTGGACTGGGGCATTCGTGAGCACGGGATGGGTGCAGCGATGAACGGGATGGCGCTTCACGGCGGCGTGATCCCATTCGGCGCGACCTTCCTGATATTCAGCGACTACATGCGGCCTTCGATCCGCCTCGCTGCGCTGATGAAGCTCCACACCCGCTACATCTACACGCACGACAGCATCGGGCTTGGCGAGGACGGTCCGACCCACCAGCCCGTGGAGCAGCTCGCCGCGTTACGCGCGATTCCCGAGCTTGCTGTGTTCAGGCCCGCGGATGCGAACGAGGTGCGCGAGTGCTGGAAGGCGGCCCTTCGATGGGACGGTCCAGCAGCGCTCGCGTTGACGCGACAGAACGTGCCGGTGCTCGATCGCAGCACGGTCGCGAGCGCCGAAAAGGCAGCGCGCGGGGCCTACACCCTGCGTGAAGCTGGCGGTGGCGGGCCGGACGTGATCCTGGTGGCGACCGGCAGCGAGGTCGAGATTGCGCTTGCGGCAGCGGACGTGCTCGAGCAGGAAGGCGCCGCCGTGCGCGTGGTGAGCATGCCGTGCTGGGAGCTCTTCGAGCAGCAAGACGAAGGCTACCAGCAGGAGGTCCTGCCGCACGGCGTCGCCGCCAAGGTCGTCATCGAGGCGGGCATTCGCCAAGGCTGGGACCGCTGGGTCGGCAACGACGCCGCGTTCGTCACCATCGAACAGTTCGGCGCGTCGGCGCCGTACAAGCAGCTCTACGAGAAGTATGGCCTCACGGTCGAGCGCGTCGTTGCCGAAGCGCAGCGCCTGTTGTCCTAGACCGCTCTAGCTGACGGCGGCGATGGCCGCGTCGTAGTCGGGCTCTTGGACGATGTCCGCAACGAGCTCGGTGTGGACCACCTTGTCGTGCTCGTCGACGACGACAATCGCGCGGGCGGCGAGGTCCTTCATGGCGCCGTCGACCATCCTGACGCCGTAGTCGTCCAGGAAGCTACCGCGGAAGGTCGAAAGCGGAACCACGCTCTCGAGGCCCTCGGCGACGCAGAAGCGCTGCTGTGCGAAGGGAAGGTCAGGGCTGACGACGAGGACGACGACGTTGTCGAGGCCTGCCGCGCGTTCATTGAAAGCGCGCGCCGTGGTTGCGCAGACGGGCGTGTCGTAGCTCGGGTTGATCGTGAGGATCTTCTTCTTCCCTTTGAAGCTCCCGAGCGTCTTCTCGCTGAGGTCGACTCCGATGAGGAGGAAGTCCGGAGCGGCGCTGCCGTTGGCCGGCAGATCGCTATTGGTTTGAACCGGGGTTCCCTTGAGCGCGGTGGTGGCCATGATTCTCCTTCTGAGGCGCGGGTAGGCCGGTTCTATAGGGACTTTGACGGAAACTCCAAGCGGTTGCCGACGATAAAGAAATTCATTATCAGTAAGAGGTGGAGCCCTCCCTCGCCGATCTGCCCCTCGGGCAACTCGCCAAGATCGTGTCGATCGACTGTGGGCGCCACCTCTCGCGGCGTTTGATGGAGATGGGCCTTCTCCCCGGGACCCCGGTCCGGGTGGTCCGCGTGGCACCGCTCGGCGATCCGATCGAGCTGCGGGTCCGCAACTATGCCCTGTCGTTGCGGCGCGCCGAGGCGTCCAACATCGCCGTGAGCTCCGAGGAAACGGTGTGAGCAGCAACGCGGCCCCCGCGCAGGTCTTGATCGCGGGCAACCCCAACTGCGGCAAGAGCACTCTCTTCAATGCTCTGTCCGGCGGCAGCGCCCACGTGGGCAACTATCCCGGCGTGACGGTCGACCGGACGAGTGCGCGCCTGCGGCTCGGTGCACAGGAGATCGAGCTTGTCGACGTGCCGGGGATGTACAGCCTGACCGCGGGGTCCCCCGAGGAGCAACTTGCGGTCGACGCGCTGCTCGAAGGGGAAACCAGGGCGGTGATCTGCGTCGTGGACGCGACGACCTTGCAGCGGGGCCTCTATCTGGCGCTGCAGCTCGTCGAATCCGGGGTTCCGGTCGTCGTCGCGCTCAACATGATGGACTCCGCGGAGAGTCTCGGCCTTCAGATCGACACCGAGCGATTGTCACAACTCTTTGGCGCGCCCGTCGTTCCGGTGGTCGCCACCAAGCGGCGCGGCTTGGATGCTCTGCTCGCTGCACTCGACGAGGAGCTTGGGCGCGGCAGCAGCGCAAAGCGGGCAGAGCTCGTCTACCCGCCCGAGCTCGAAGCCGACGTGGCCAAGCTCATTCCAGTCATCGCCCAATGGCGCCCTGAAACGGCACCGGGCCAGCTACGCGTATTCGCTCTCTGGTGCCTTCTTTCTCTCGGTGAAGACCGTCTTCGCGGGATCCCGGACGACGTGCGGCGAGCCGTCCAGGAGATTCGGCAGGCCGCCCGGGCGCTGGGCCGCAACATCGACCTGGAGATCATATCCTCTCGCTACGCTTGGCTCGACGACGCCTTGGGCGAGGCCTGCTCTGCGCAGGAGCGGGGGCCCTCATGGAGCGAGCGCATCGACCGCGTGCTGACGCATCCGGTTGCGGGGCTGGTCGTTTTCGCCGCCGTGATGCTCGGCATCTTCGAGGCGCTCTTCGCCGGGGCTGAGCCGTTTATCTCCGCGATCGAGAGCTTGACGGGGCTGATGCAGGCGCAAGCCGCGGTGCTCCTTCCCGCGGGGGTGCTCCAAGACCTCGTCGTCGAGGGCATCATCGCGGGTGTCGGGAACGTCATCGTGTTTGCCCCTCAGATCCTGATGCTCTTCCTGTTTGTCGGGTTTCTCGAGGACTCGGGCTACCTCGCGCGCGTCGCGTTCGTGATCGACCGCGTGATGAAGGGGGTGGGACTGCACGGAAAGGCATTCGTTCCCCTGCTGTCCGGGTTCGCCTGCGCGATTCCCGCCGTCATGGCCACGCGCACGATCGAACGCCGCCGAGATCGGTTGGTCACGATGTTGGCGCTGCCCTTGATGTCCTGCAGTGCCCGACTTCCTGTCTACATCCTCGTCGTCGGCACCGTCTTCGCGGGGCAGTCACTCGGATGGTTCAGTGCTGGGGCGGTTGCGCTCTTCTCGATGTACACCCTGTCGGTCCTGGTCACGCTCGCGGCGGCTGCGGTCATTGGTCGCACCGTGCTCCCCGGTCCCGCGCCGACATTCGTGCTCGAGATGCCGCCGTACCGGTGGCCATCGGCGCAGATCCTATGGCTCAACGCTTGGCGTCGGTTGCGCGTTTTTCTCGTCGATGCGGGGACGATCATCTTGGCGATGACCATCCTCCTTTGGGCTCTCCTTTCGTTTCCGAAATCGGCCGACATCACCGAGCACTACGCCGCAGAGCGCGATCGGGTCGAACAGACACAGGCATCCGAAGCCGACAGGGCTGACGCGCTTCGGTCCCTCGATTCGAAGGAAGCGGCGGAGCAGCTCGGCTACAGCTTTGGTGGCAGGTTCGGCCACGCGATCGAACCCGCGCTCCGGCCCATCGGCTTCGATTGGCAGATCGGGGTAGGGATCATCGGCGCGTTTGCTGCTCGCGAGGTCTTCATTTCCACACTTGGTGTGGTCTTCGGCATTGGCGAGGCCGACGAGGAGAACACGCCTCTGCGGCAAGCTCTGCGGGACGCGCGCCACGCGGACGGCACCCCCGTGATGACGCCTCTAAGCGGCATTTCCCTCATGATCTTCTTCCTGCTCGCCTGTCAGTGCATGAGCACACTTGCAGTCGTCCGGAGGGAGTCCGGGTCTTGGAAGTGGCCGGTTTTCCTCTTTTCCTACATGACAGCGCTTGCGTACATGGCCTCTTTGGCCGTCTATCAGGGTGGGCAACTCTTGGGTTTCGGATAGGGTTTCGGGTAGGGTTCGGGTATGCCGTGGCAGCAAATCATGGCAGGGTTGATCGTCGCGGCCGCCGGCGCCTATGTCGCCTGGCGGTTCCGCCGCAAGAGGAACCAGCGCCGCTCTCGGGGCCCAGACGTGCCCGTTTCGAGACTGACGCGAAAACGCCCGCCCCCAGGTTCGTGCGGGCATTGAGCGGAATGATTACATTAGTGTAGATATGAGCCGATTCGCAACCATCGAAGGGCTTCGGAAGTTTCGAAAGAGGCTCTTGCGCGAGCGTGACCCTTGGCACGATACGTCGCGCCGGTTTCGTATCCGCAGGTTTGCGGGTCCGGAGTGCTTCCTCGAACACCTCGAGGGCTTGCGGGTCGGGCACCTGACCGATTTGCACGTGGGCCGCGTCACGCCGATGGAGGTGCAGTACGACGCGGTGTCGATGACGAATGCCGGCAAGCCAGACATCGTTGTCATCAGCGGTGACTTCGTGTGCCACAGCCAGGTGTACCTTGCCGACCTAACCGACGTGATCAGTAAGATCGACGCGCCTGTGTTCGCCGTCCTCGGGAATCACGACCATTGGGCGGGTGCGGAACCCGTGCGAGAGGCACTTCGACGGGGTGGCGCCGAGGTGCTCGACAATGCGCACACTACGATCACTATTCGAAATCAGCCGCTGCAGGTCCTCGGCCTGGATGACGCTTACACGGGACATGCCGATCGCCGGACCGCCCTGAAGGGCCTGCGCCCGGACCAGCCGGTAATCGGGCTTTCGCACATCGCCGAAGAGGCCGACGCGCTCTGGGAGTCTGGAGTTCCACTCGTGTTTTCGGGCCACACCCATGCCGGCCAGGTGACTGTCGCGCGGCTTCACGAACTGTCCGTCGGGAAGCTTGCCGGCCACAAGTACATACACGGGCTGTACGGTTCCCGTGACATCGAGGACCCAAAGGGCGCGGTCTACGTGGGCGCCGGGGTAGGGGCGGCACTCGTTCCGTTGCGCGTCGGTGAGCGGGCGAAGCGCGAGGTGGCGTTCTTCGAGCTCGGCATGCAGCCCGGCGCCTTCGACGAGCACCACCAAGAGCAGTCCGCACATCCGGGGCGTGTGCCCTCGACCAAGACCAAAGAGCGGCGTGCAGAGGCCGTGCGGCGCAAACAAGAGCGCCG
>CBDURI010000147.1:0-6918 GCA_965369435.1 uncultured bacterium | reverse complement strand
GTGCCAGTGCCAGTGCCAGTGCCAGTGCCAGTGCCAGTGTCAGCGACAGTGCCGGTGCCGGTGTCAGTGCCAGCGCCAGTGCTCAGTGCCGGTGTCAGTGCTCGGTGCTCAGCGCCGGTGTCAGACGCTGTCCGCCAGAAACTGCGCGATCAAATCCGCGACGGAATACACCCTGAGATAGTCTCCGTCTGCTAGCGCCTGCACGTGAGGGCGGGTGTTGGTACATGCGATGCCTTCCAGCACTCCGCTGTTCTGAATCCTTTCCAACGAGTCGTGCGCGAAGACGCCGTGGGTGCATACCGCGTAGACTTTGCTCGCGCCGGCGTCTCGATAGGCCGTTGCAGCCGAGATGAGCGAGCCGCCGGTGCGGATCATGTCGTCGTAGATGACGACGGGGCGGTCTTCGACCTCGGCCGCGAGAGCGGTGATTTCGGTTTGGGTGTCAGACAGGCGGCGTTTGAAAACGAATGCAGCGTCGACCAGGAGATCGTTGGCGAGGCTTTCGACCCACTTGGCTCTGCCGGCGTCGGTCGCGCCAAGGATGAAATCTTCCCCGCCGAAATCGCGAATTGCTTGGAGGACGACGGAGCGGGCATGCAGGTGAACGGGGCGAATGTTGCCGGAGAAATAGTGAGGGATGCCTTCGGAGTGTAAGTCGATGAGCACCGCGCGGTTGCCCGAGCCGGCTGCCGGGATCGACGACAGCAGGCGCGCGCGATTCTTCGCCGCGACGATTTCGCCACGCTTTGAAGCACGCTCCATCGTTTGGTAACCGAACCACGGCAACACGAGGGTCAGGGTGTGAGCGCCGAGGTGCACGAGGCCGCATCCGAGGTCGTAGATCTCGAGCATATCGACATCATCGACCGTGCCGCCGACCAGCACGACGTCGCGGCGCGCGCAGTCGGTTTCGATGCGGCGGTATCGTTCATCGTCCGGAAAGACCTTGCGTTCCACCACGCCCAACTCGAAATCACCGGTGCCGGCAATATCTTCGCCTAGTTCTTCATAGCGTTCTGTCGCGAACAGGAGCGTCGGTAGTTTCATGTTGCCGTCCCTCCGCCAGCATAGACCGATTTCGCCGCCTAGTGGTCGGCCAAAAACTCGAGCAGGACCTCGGGCAAGTCGGTCATGAGTCCATCGACCCCCGCATGGAGGAGCTTCTCCATCTCCAATGGGTCGTCGATGGTCCACACATGAACCTGGATGCCGTGATAGTGCGCGGCTTCGGTGAAGCGGGGGGTGACGACCTGTATTCCGCGGAAGGTAGGCGGGATCTGCAGGGCGTCGAACGGGAACATGGCGTGCTTCGATACCCCCCCGAGCGCGCGCGCCCAGAAATCGAGCGCGCCCTTTCGGCCCGGCGACGTCGCCACGCGCCCGCGGCTGTACTTACGGAAGACTTCCGTCATTTCGTCGTGCTCGGACGCCACGAGTACACGGTCGTGAATGCCGTGGTGTTCGATGAGCTCCCATAGCCGGCGCGGAAGTCCCTCGTCATGTGGCTTGATCTCCAAGTTGTAGTGGAGTCGGGGATCGAGCTCGAGCGCCTCTTCGAGCGTAGGAATCCGAACATCGGCGCCGCGAAACGCGTAGCTCCCGTCTTCGATGAAGTGGTGGCCGGCGTCGAGACGCTGCAGCTCGGCCAGGGTGTGATCGCGCAGGTTGCCACGGCCGTCGGTCGTTCGGTCGAGCGTCGGATCGTGGAAGCACACGAAGTGGCCGTCGGAGGTCTCGTGAATGTCGGTTTCGATGTGGGTGTAGCCGAGCTCGGCCGAGTTGCGAAACGCCAGCATCGTGTTCTCGGGCCAGCGCTTCGCACCGCCGCGATGGGCAAAAGCAATGGGCGTCGTTGAACCGAAGTAGGGGCGAGGCATCGAGATGGCAGGATAGCGCCCTTTGCCGCAGGAGGCGCACAACACTTGTCCGCCGCCACTTTTGTGTCCATCGTGGGCCGCCGAAGGGAGCCGGGGCATGCCGAAGGACTTAACAGGAAAGGTGGCGATCATCACTGGTGGCGCAGGCGGCATTGGCAAGGCGTTGGCCGAGGAGATGGCGGAGCGAGGCTGTTATTTGGTGCTGGCCGACCTCAACACGGAGCTCCTCGAGAAGACAGCAGCCGAGTTGCGGGCGACGGGCGCCAGACTCGACGCCAAGACGGTGGACGTTCGGGAGGCGGCTGAGGTGCAGGCGCTCGTCGAAGGCGCTTACGAAGAGCTCGGCCGTATCGACTACCTCTTCAACAACGCTGGCGTGAATCTGTGCGCCGAGCTGCGTGACACGACGCTCGACGATTGGAATCTGCTGATCGACGTGAATCTTCGTGGCGTGGTTCACGGTGTCCACGCTGCGTATCCGATTATGCGCGACCAGGGATTCGGCCACATCGTGAACACGGCATCGGCGGCCGGACTGGTGCCCGCGGCGGCAGAGGGCGCGTACGCGGCAACGAAACACGCAGTCGTCGGCCTGTCGCTGGCCCTCCAGATCGAGGCCGCGTCGTTTGGTGTGAAGGTGAGCGTGGTGTGCCCGGGGTTGGTCGATACGCCCATTCTCGACTCCACCAAATACGTCAAGCTAGACGCGGAGGCGATCAAGAAGATCGCACCCGAGAAGCCGATACCGCCTCGCAGAGCAGCTCGCCGGATTCTCGATGGGGTCGAGCGCAATCAGTTCTACATCGTCATCACGGCCACGGCGCACGTGCTCTGGCGGCTTCATCGCTACATGCCGCGCACGTCGCTGCGAGTCGGGCAATTCGCGGTGCGCATGTTTCGTGACAGACGCATCGAGGACGCTTGAGCTCAGACGAACTCGGGTCCGATCCCGATGACTCGAAGCGCCCGATCATAAATCCTGAACTCGGCTGGCCCAACCCCAGGGGCCTCGCCGTCGATGTCCATCCAAGCGGTGTTGGCGAGCACCTCCACTTCGACGTGTCTGCCGCGGTAAGTGCTCACGGCCGCAGAGCGAACGTGCGTGCCTTTATAGAGCCCCAGCATCACGGGGAGTCCGCGCAGGGTCGAGGTTGCGCGTAGCAGGATCACGTCGAACAGGCCGTCCGCGACACGGGCTTCCGGAGCGAACATCATGCCGCCGCCCGCCCACCTTCCGTTGCACACGCAGAGGTTGCTAATGTCGTGCTCGCCCTCGTCCTTGCCGTCGACGCGCAAACGGATGCGTGCGGGCTTGTACTTCATTTGCGCGCGAAGCACGGCCTTGAAGTACTTGGCCTTCCCGCCGCTCTTCGAAGGTGACGCTCCGACGATTCGGTCGACGAGGCCGCCCATCCCCATCGACGAGATGTTGATGAAGAAACGCGATTCGGTGTGCCCCTCGTCGTGTACGTACTGGACCCAGCCAACGTCGGTCGGAACCCCCGGCTTCTCGCGGATGACCGCGCACGCGCTTGCGAGCTCGTCGGCGCCCGGGATCATCTTTCGGAAGTCGCCACCGGTGCCGGCATGAAGGATGCCGAGCGTGACCTCCTCGTTGACGCCAGATTCCATGATGCTGTCGACGATTTCGCTGTGCGTGCCGTCGCCGCCGAAGGAAATGATCGTCCGCACCCCGTTGGCGATCGCCTCCCTCCCGATTCGAAGTCCGTCCCCACGTGAAGCGGTAAGTTGGAGATCCACCGGGCCGAGGGCAGCGCGAATCTGCTCGCTCAACGCGGGCCAGTTGTCTCCGACGAACCCATGCCGGGCCATCGGGTTCGCGATGACGAGAGCTTTGCTGGGATCAAACATCGCAGAACGTCTCGTACCGCATTTCGAGCCTTTGGGGTAGAGTGGTGCGATGTTTAAGAGAGGCCTTGGCGCGGTTGTCGTGTTGGCGCTCGCCGGTTGTGGCAGCAACGCACCGTCGAGCGAATGTGAGGGGTTGCCGGCGGAGCAGTGCGGCACGCCGCTTGGTTCCGCGCTCGTGGTCGACACCGATTGGTTGGAGGCTCACCTGGGCGATCCCGACGTTCAGCTGGTCGATACACGCGCGTCGGGGTACGAGGTGTCCCGAATTCCAGGCGCGATCCACTTGAGGCCCGGCGACCTGGCGACGATGGTCGATGGCGTGCCGTCGCAGGTCGCTCCCCCGATACAGGCTCAGCCCGTACTTCGTGCGATGGGGCTTCGAAACGACGTGATCGTCGTCGTGTACGGCGGCCCTCCCGAGTACGACCCTGCCCGAACCGTTTGGACGCTCCGGTACTACGGCCACGGCGACGTTCGCTACCTCGACGGCGGATACGCGGCGTGGGCAGCGGCCGAGGGAGCGCTCGATGCCGGTCCGCCGAACGTCGAGCCGACGGAGTACACGATCGTGGGTGTCGATGAAGACGTACGTGTAACGGGCGACTGGGTGCTTTCTCAACTGGGCGATGATCCTTTCGACATGCCAGCGATCCAGCTCGTCGATGCGCGGACGGAGGCTGAGTACGATAGTGGGCGCATTCCAACTGCGCGCAGCGTGAACTGGACGAGGAACCTGGACGCCGGTTTTCTTGGCCCTGAGGCCGACCTGGAAGTGCTCTACGACGGCATGGACCCGTTACGGACGACCGTCACCTATTGCGTTTCGGGATGGCGAGGCTCATTCGCCTGGCTGACGTTGACCGCACTGGGATACGAAGACGTGAGGCTGTACGACGGATCGTGGAACGAGTGGGGCAACGGAGAGTTCCCGGTGGAGCAGTAGCGGTCACGGTGCCGGATCTCTTCCCCCGCCTCACGCATGCCGACTCGCGCCCCGCTCTCTTCATCGGCGATGAGGCGTGGACCTACGCCGAGCTCGCCGGTGCGGCGCTCGAACATGCTGCTCTGCTCCAACGCAACGGCGTGGAAGCTGGCGACCGCGTCGCCGTGTGGGCGCAGCCCGATCTTTCTACGGCCGCCGCCATGATCGGGAACGCCGTGGCCGGCGTGGCGACGGTGCCGCTCAACCCCAAGCTCGGTTCGAGCGAGCTCGTCCACATCTATGACGACTCCGTGCCAAAACTGGCTTTCTGTGCCGAAGGCCATGACCTGCCGCACGAGGTTGCGGCGGTGCCGTCCTTACGGGCAGCGTATTCGCCGGATGGGGCGTCCTTGCCAGCCCTTTCGATCGACGAGTCGCCTGCGTTGGTTCTGTATACTTCAGGCACCACCGGCCCCCCCAAAGGGGTGGTTCTAACGCGGCGAAACATCGCGGCGAATCTCGACGCGCTTGCCGAAGCTTGGGAGTGGACCGAGCGTGACACGATCGTTCATTCGTTGCCGTTGATCCATGCGCACGGCTTGGTCCTGGGTCTTTTGGGCAGCCTTCGCGTCGGCGGAGCGCTTCACTACGTTCCTCGTTTTACGCCCGAGAGCATTGGGGAAGCGCTCGTTGATTCGCGTCACGAGCAAACCATGCTTTTCGCCGTGCCCACCATGTTTCATCGGATCGCGGAGGCCGCCGAGCACGACGCTGGGCTTCGCGATGCGCTCCGCCGCTCGAGGTTGCTCGTCTCCGGTTCGGCGGGATTGTCGTTGCGAGAGCACCAGCGGATCCAGACTCTCACGGGGCGCGGGGTACACGAACGCTATGGCTTGACGGAGACGCTCATCAACTGCGGTGTGCCCGCATCGCAAGCGCCGATGCCGGGTTACGTCGGGCCGCCGCTTCCGGGTGTCGAGCTCAAGCTCGTCGATGACCAACGCCAAGAGATCGACGCGTACGACGATCAGACGATCGGCGAGGTCGTCGTGCGCAGTGACGCGGTGTTTGCCGGATACCTCAATCGTGAGGACGCGACCGCGGCGGTCCTGGATGAAGAAGGGTGGTTTTACACCGGCGACCTCGGGACACGAGCCGAGCGGGGCGCGATTCGCATCTTGGGCCGCAGGAGCACCGACCTGATCAAGACTGGCGGATACCGGGTGGGCGCAGGGGAGATCGAAGCATGTCTACTCGAGCACCCTTCGGTCCGTGAAGTGGCGGTGGTCGGCATCCCAGACGAGGACCTTGGCCAACGGATCGCCGCCTTCGTCGTGCTGCGCCCTGGTGAGGACGAGGATGCCGCCGCGCTGACGGGGTTCGTCGCAGAGCGCCTCAGCCCTCACAAACGACCGCGCGAAGTTCACTTCACGACGGAGCTCCCGCGGAACGCAATGGGGAAGGTCCAGAAAAAGTTTCTGACGCCGGCCTCAGGCGGTTAGCGGCAGGGCGTCGCGGGTGATGCCGCAGGCCTCTGCTACGTCGTCGCGATAGGCGCGCCATGCATCGATGGCCTGACTCATCGAGCGAACGACACCGACGCGATCGCTCTTCGGGAGGTGGTTGAGCATTACGTTCCATGCGGCCTTGCGATGCTCTCCCTCGACGGAACGGTGTGCCTTGGTCAGGGCCAGGCACTCCACGGGAAGTCCGTAGTGTTTCGCAAGCGGGTGTTCCTCGAGCGGCGGTGCAGGGCGAGCCGGCGCCGAGGCGTCCAGCTCGTGCCGCTCGTGCGCGGTCCCCTCGATGAAGATGGTCGAGATCGCTGCGGCGATGGCCCAGCCTCGATTCGAGGTCGCGTCATCGAGGAAACCGCGATACGCGCGCGCCGCCGGTAGCAGTTGGACGTTCGCAAATCGATCGACGTCCATCCCAAGCCCCTGCGGATACATCATGAATAGCTCCGGGTGCGGCTTGCCTGCCGCAAGGCCCCCGGTTTCTTCCTCGTAGAGGTTCTCTGCCAGCTCGCGTCGTACTTCGGCGATCGGGCACTGCACGTACGCGCGGCCCACCATGATCGGAAAGTCCCGTACGTACACGGCCCACTCGTGTTCGAGGTGGATGTGCAGTTTGTCTTTCGGGACCAGGCCACCGGTGAACGCGGGCCAAGCCCAGTGGGTCTTTCGCTCCATCTGCTGAAGCAGCGCCTCTTGGAACTCGGCTACATCCACTCTTTCAAGGTAGAGG
>CBDURI010000146.1:0-7002 GCA_965369435.1 uncultured bacterium | reverse complement strand
GGACGGCGGTGTCGCGGACGGGGGCACCGAAGATGCGGGCACCGACGAAGATTCCGAGCCCGACGCTGGCCCTGCACCCATCTTGCTCACCCTCACCGGCTCCCAGACTACAGAGATTACGCCGCTGACCGGCTCGGACTGCACGCCAGCGGTCGCCGCCCTCGGTGGCCCCTTTCTGTCACTTCCCTGCCGCGTGGAGTACGTCCTCTCCGGCGAGGGCATCGGCGTCGAGATCGACGACGACGTCGACTGAGCCGCGACCCTACCCTTCGTCGTCCGGCTCGCCCTCCGCCGGGCCGCCTTCGGAGGGATACTCCGAGGGGAGCAGCGCGCCTTTCGGAACTGGAGGCGGGGCGCTTTCCTCCCCCGAGAAGGGTCCCGGTAGGCGCTCTGCGCGAATGATCATCTTTGGAGAGTGAACGCCAAAGAAGATCCCTTGCGTCGCCTCGCGGCCGCTGACCTCATCAACACGGAAACCGTTGCGCTCGAGAAGTGAGCGAATCTCGTGAAGCGCGTAAAGGCGAATCGAGTAATGGCGGTCGTTCTGCTGGCCGCTGTGACTCGCGACCCGGCGCTTCACACGAAGGCGTGACGTTTCGTAGTCGAAGTCTGTCTCTTCCATGCAAACCGCACCATCGACTTCGAACCAAACCTGGTTCGGTTGGGAGCCGATGATGAAATCTCGGTTGAGGACCTCGAGCAACAGCGTGCCGTTCGGCGCTAGCGCCTGGTGGAACTGCCGGACGGTGAGCTCGTTCTCCTCTTCGCTGAAGTAGCCAAAGGTCGTGCCCCAACAGAGCAATGCATCGAACGGCTCTTCGAAAGTCACGTCGCGCATGTCGCCGCGCACGAAGTCAATCTGCAGACCTCGGTCTTCTGCTTCGTCGTAGGCTCGTGAGACCATCGTGGCCGAGATGTCGAGACCGATGAGGTGGTATCCGCGTGAGGCGAGCTCGACTGTCTGCACGCCCATGCCGCAGCCCACATCGAGCATGCGCGAACCCGCTGGCATGCGAAGCACGCGCTCGATGAAGTCGCATTCGACCGCCACTTCCTTCGGCGTCGCAGTGCGGACCGTTCGCAGGTACTCCTTCCCAAAGAACTGCTCGTACCAGGGCCCGTCTTCATCCGCCTCGACCTCGGGTGGACCCGCGTCCGCCAACCCAGCCGGAGGTGGCGGCGGCTTCGGAATCGGAATCAGCATCTCTGCGGCTTGGTCGGGCGGTGGCGCAATGTCGCTTTTCGAAAGAACGTCCGCGTCATCGAGGAAGAGCTCTTCGGGGGGCTCGCTGTACCGCGCCGAGGTCGGCGGCTGGCTGGAGGGCCGAATCAGGGGCCGATCGCTTGCCGGCCGAATCTCTGGCGGGTCGCTGAAATGGACGTCGATCGAGGGCTCCGACAGATCGGCGGAATCCGTCTCGGGCTCGTCGCCGACGAGCGGGTCGGGCTCGGTCATGAACGAGGGCTCCGTTGGGTCTCGGTCCTCGACCGGTTCGACCGCCGCCAGCACCCCACTCGGCGGTTCGAGCTCGACGACGTTCGAAACGGAGGGTGCAGCGCCGTTGCCGAGAGACTCGATCGAATCGTCGAGCATGCTGGCACGCGGAATGTCTGCAATTGGAACTCGAAGCGCTCGGCGACGCCGCGACACCTGGGGCTGTAAACCGTCGGGCTTGTCGGCGGATTCCCCACTCATCGACGCGCCCCTTTGGCCATGACTTCGCCCATTCGAATCGATGCGCCCTGCTCTACGAAGACCTCCAGCTCGCACTCGGGCGGCGTCATCACGATCGCGGTCGAGCCCATGTGAAAGACACCCAACTCCTCACCGCGGTCCCGCGGAATCGGCGAATCGGCGTAGCTGCGCAACCCCGGAGTATCCCCCCGGTTCGTCTGCACATCATCAAAGCTCAACCCGATGCGTCCCACACCGATCGCCCCCACCATTATCGTCGTCACAACCCCGTGCACGGCGCCTTCTTGCACAATAGCAAGACGTTCGTTTCTTGCGAAAAGCTGGGGGATAAAGTCGGTCCCAATGCGGTTCACAGGGAACAAAGTGCCCGGGATATACCGCATGCACTGCACGCTTCCGCAGGTCGGCGCGTGTACGCGATGGTAATCACGCGGCGAGAGATAGACGATGAAGTAGTGACCGCCCTCGTAGCCCGTCGCGGCGTCCGGGTCCCCGAGCAGTGCAGCGGCCGTGTACGGTTGTCCTTTGATGATGAGCTCGCCTTCCGAGGTGATCTCGCCGAAGCCCTCGATTCGCCCATCTGCCGGTGACACCAGCGCCCGTGGATCGGGGTCGACCACTCTGGCTCCGGCGAGGAGCTTCCGCGTGAAGAAGTCATCAAACGTCCGGAAGCCGCCAGGCGGCATGTCCACTTCGCTCAGGTCCACATCATAGGCGCGGACAAAGGCTGCGATGGCCGCATCGACCAGCCGCTGAGGGGCGCGCGAGGCCGCAAGGCCGCCGAGCGCCCTGCTCAACCGCTTCCGCGGCAGAACACGAACCGTCTGCGCGGCTAGTCGTGAAGCACTCTTCCCCATGAACCGGTGCGGCCGTGCAAGGATATCCGACTCCACGATACCCAGTCAAAACAAGAACGCCCCGCCGGGATCGCTCCCAACGAGGCATTCACATGGGTAAAACCAGGGCTAGACCGCTGCTTCGCCGCGCTCACCGGTACGGATTCGCACGGACTCCTCGATGGGCGAGACGAAGATCTTGCCGTCACCGATGCGACCTGTCTTGGCTGCGTTCTCGACCGCTTCAATCACCGAGACGACCAAGGCATCGGGAACCACGATCTCGACCTTCACCTTGGGAACGAAGTCGACCACATACGCCGAGCCCCGATAAACCTCTCGCTTACCGCCGGTCCGGCCAAACCCTTTGACCTCCGTCACGGTCATGCCTTTGATGCCAACTTCGTTGAGGGCATCCTTCACCTCATCGAGCTTGAAAGGCTTAATTATGGCTTCCACCTTCTTCATGGGACCTCCGAAACTTCAAGCAGCCCAACGAGAACCGCCAATGCGGAAAGGTGTACGCCTCGATTGTTTCTAAATTGTTTCGTGGTCGTAAATACGAGGGCGGAGGGGCAAAGTAGGTCGAATCGACGGGGTGGTGGACCTTCCTGCCCCCAGCTACGCTGCCGCGCCCATGCCTTCGCTGCTCAACACGGTTCGTGATCTAGAGCGTCTGCGGCAGATCGCTCGGGTGCTCGCTGTGCACGGATTCGGGGAGGTCGTCGAGCGAACGGGGCTGAGCACGCTGATTCCCGGGCGCAAGCGCGGCGATGGGGGACGGATGCCTGCTGGGATCCGTCTTCGGAAGGTCTTGGAAGACCTGGGGCCCTCGTTCGTGAAGCTGGGGCAGATCATGTCGACGCGTCCGGACCTCATTCCCGAGGACATCCTCGTCGAGCTCAAGAGGTTGCAGGACAACGTACCGCCGGAGCCGTTCCCCGCGATTCAAGAGCAAGTCGAGCGGGAGCTCGGCCGCCGGCTGTTGGAGGTCTACGAGTCGTTCGACGAAACTCCGCTCGCGTCGGCTTCGATCGCGCAGGTCCACCGAGCGCGGCTTCGGAACGGAGACGAGGCGGCCGACGTGGTCGTGAAAGTGCAGCGCCCCCAGGTGCAGGCCCTGATGGCGCGCGATATCGATCTCCTCTACTGGCTTGCGCACGCCATCGTGCGTTCGATGCCGGAGTCACATCTCTATCGGCCGCTCAGCCTCGTCGAAGAGTTCGACCGCTCCGTTGCCGCCGAGCTCGACTTCTCGCTCGAAGCCGACAATCACGAACGCTTCACTGCGAACTTCGAACACAACCGACACGCCAAGTTTCCGAGAGTGTATCGGGGCGCAAGTGCCAAGCGCGTGCTCACGCTCGAGTATCTAGAGGGCCGCAAGGTTTACGCCGCGCAGCGTGCCGGGGTCAGCGGCGAGCTCATGGCGAAGCGTTCGGTCGAGATCATCATCCAGCAGATCTTCGAAGACGGGTTCTTTCACGCCGACCCGCATCCGGGAAACATCATCATCATGGGCGCGGACGACGACCCCGTGATCGGCATGATCGACGTCGGCATGGTCGGCCGACTGACACCCAAGATGCGGGACCGAATCATCGACTTGATGCTGGCAGCAGTACAAGAAGACTACGGCGGGATCGCGGATGCGCTGTACGCACTTGGGCGGCCCACACACAAGGTGAGCCGCGATGCCTACAACGCCGAGGTCGCGACCCTGGCGCAGCGCTACCTGGGAAAGCGGCTCAAGGATATCGAGATCGGGCCGCTGATCCGTGACCTCGTCATGGGCTCTCGAAAGTTCGGGGTCGAGCTCCCCACTGAGTTTCTGATGCTGGGCAAGAGCCTCATGACGGTCGAGGGCGTCGGCAAGGAACTCTACCCGGAGCTCGATCTTCTCGAAGAGGTGCGGCCCTACTTCATGGAGTTGTTCCAGCAGCGCTATTCGCCCGAGCGCATGACGCAGGATGCGCTTCGGGGTTTGCGTCGACTCGGCGGAGCGGCGTCCGAAATGCCGATGCAGATCGAAGAGATTCTCGATGACCTGCGCAACGGCGCCTTCACGGTCCGCACGCAACAGTTGCAGCTAGAGTCGGCCGCGGACCGCTTGGGGCGACGCGCGTTTAGCGGGCTCGTGGTGGGCTCGCTGATCATCGCCGGCGCCATCTTGCTTTCGCAGGAAAGCTACTGGCTGGGTGGCTTGACGGCGGGCGCCGGCGCCTTCTACGCGCTCTTACACACCGCGCGGGTGTGGCTTCTTGGGAAACCGCAAGCCTGACCTAACCACGGATCATGCGGCCGATGATCACGCCAAGAGCACCCGCAGCCAGACAGACGACGACCGTGCCCCCCATGTAGAGCGCGGCCCGACCCCAGGCATCGTTTTGCATGAGCCCGATGCTTTCGAGGTTGAAGGCCGAGTACGTCGTGAAGCCACCCATGACCCCCGTACCGAGTAACAGGCGTAGATCTGCACCGAACCAGGAGCGGTCCTCGGCAAGCACGAATACCAGACCGAGCCCAAGGGAGCCCATCACGTTCGCCGTGAACGTCGCCCATGGAAAACCATGCGCGGCCGCAATCGGTCCAAGCGTCAACGACACCCAGTACCGAAGGCACGACCCCGCTGCTCCCCCAATCGCGACCCACACGAAGCTCACGCTCGGGTTGTAGACGACAAGTTTGCCGGGGCGCAAGAGATGAGCGTGCTAGAGTTCGCGCCGTGATCAGCGAGGACTTCGCCTTTTTCGGCTTCGACGAGACGTCGTGGGAGCGGCTCGTCTCGTTGTTCCTGGGCGACAGCGGCGAAGAGGGGTCCCGCGGCGTGCTGGTGATCGTCGTCGATGCCGAACGAACACCCGTCGCGAGCTTTCACACGGCCACGGGGTCGCTCGACCCAGGGACGCTTCCGTCCCTGGGAAACCTCGCGGCGCCAAACCTTGCGGCCCTCTGCGACGCCACGAACGCAGGCGCCTGCATCGTGATGCGTGAGCGCGCGATGGCCGACATCGAGGAGTATCTGGCGGAGCCGCTCGACCCCGGGCAGGACTTTGCGACACGGGTCATGCGCTTCGCCCACGTCCTGCGTCAGCTCGGCAACGGCAACTGGCTGCGGATTTGGCCCAACCCGCTCCCTGACCTTCTGCTGGCCGCGGCTCCTGCCGCCAAACCCGCCTTCGACCTCCTCCTACCGGACGGACACAACGTGGTTCTCGGCGTCTTCGACGAGGGGGCGCTCTGGACAGGCGCGGTGCTCCGACGGAACCGCGGCACCCTCGACGTCTTGGCGGGCCCTGGCGCGATTGCCCAATGGGCCGGCCCACTCGGAGGCGCGTGGCACCGCGACCATCGCGTGCTGACGCGTGCCATCGAGCGGGAACTGGGTCCCATCCACATCGGGCTCTTCATGGAGCGTTCGACCTCGCGCACGCTCTTCACCGGCAGGCAGGCGGGTGAGTGGGCCATGGCGTTCGCCACCCGTGAGCTCATGATCCACCCCTTGCCCGCGTACGCCGCCGCAGGGCTTGGCATCGACGTGCTGAGCGGTGCAGCTCAATACGCGGTACAGGCCCTCGACGAGATGGACGCAGAGGAAATCGTCACGATCGCGCAGGGGTTCTGGCGAGGCCTCACGGATGGCAAGGGCCTCCAGGGTTTGCTGGGCTTCTTGCCGACTCAGGCCATTTCAGGCGCCTTGGAGAAGGTGTTTAGCGAGCGTCCGCCCCCCTCCAAGAGCGAGAATCCGACGCCTGAACCGCCGCACGAGGAGCCATCTTCGCCGAGGAACGGCTCGCGCTCGGACCGGCTCAACTGAGCACCGCTGTACGGATCGTCGGTTCTTTGACAAAATTGGCGACCATCTGTACCTTTATCCCACCTGCTCAATATGGCAGGGGACATGTGTACAGCATTTAGGGTTCTCAGGGACACCTAGCAAGGGCGGTGAAAGATGCGAGCGGGGGAAACAGTGCATAAGCTAACGGACCGGCAAAAAGCCGTGCTCGTATACATTTCGGAGTCGATTCAGGCGCGCGGGTACCCGCCCACCCTTCGTGAAATCGGCAATCATCTCGGAATCCGCAGCACGAACGGGGTCAATGACCACCTGCGTGCACTCGAGCGCAAAGGTTACCTCACCCGCGAGGACATGAAGTCCCGCACTCTGCGTCTGATGAAGACCCCGGACGGCAAGCCCAGCAGCCGGCCGCCCGCCGCCAACGACAACCTCATCGAGATTCCCATCGTCGGCCGCGTCGCCGCAGGCTCTCTCAGCGAGGCCATCGAGCACCCCGACGACACGGTGCAGATCGACCGAATGCTCATCGGCGGACAGCGCGACGTCTTTGGCCTTCGAGTGGCCGGCGAATCGATGATCGAAGCCGGTATTTTCGACGGCGACTTCGTATTCGTCCGCAAGCAGCTCACCGCCAACCGCGGCGAGATCATCATCGCCCTCGTCGGCGACGA
>CBDURI010000145.1:0-7007 GCA_965369435.1 uncultured bacterium | reverse complement strand
GCGTTGAACGCACGCTTCCAATCGGAGAAGCGGCCACCAGCGTGGACCGCATCGAGCACGGCCAACCCTTCGGCGCGGCCTCCCTGCGCCAGAACGTACTCCACCCAGGCCCATCGGGCGCTGGTCGCGCGAATGTCGACTCGCCCCTGAACCCCACGGCGAAGCCGTCGCAGCCGAGACTCGACCAGCGGCATGCCGGCAAAGGGGGTACCGTCGAGCGGCGTATTCCGCTTGGCGACGAAAGGTGCGATGCCAAGAGAAAGGGGGATGAGCGATGATAGCTCCTTGCCGAATTCGATGAGCTCATCGATGTCGTCATCGGTCTCGCTCGGAATACCGACCATGATGTAGAGCTTCAGGCGTTTCATGCCGTGGCGCCGCGCGAGCTTGGCGGCCTGCCGAAGCTGCTCTTCCGTGGTCTTGCGTTGGATGACATCGCGCATGCGTTGGCTCGCTCCGTCGCTTGCCGTTGTCAGGATTCGGTGCCCCCCTCTACGAAGCGCGGCGACGAGATCGTCGTTCAGGCGATCCGCCCGAAGCGACGACAGGCCGACCTCTCGCCCCGAGTCGACGAGGGCGTTGACCACCTCGGTGATCTGCGGGTGATCGGTCGTGGCGGCGCCGACCAGGCCTACCTTCTTCGCATGGTCCGGGATCAGCGAGAGAATGCGTTCCTTCTCGACGATACGCATGCCGTCGTTCGTGGAGCGGCGCATCACACAGTACGTGCAGCCGCGGTGACAGCCGCGTTCGGGCTCGATCAAGAACATGTTGCGGAGCTCGGTGTGTGGCGTGATGATCTGCGAGAACGCGGGGAGGGTGGTCGTGTCCGCCTTGTCGATGGGTGGAAGGATGTCGCCGTGTGCGGTCGGCACGAACACGTGGGGCTGGCTTGCCAGGGTACGCATGGCGCTGGCCTTGGAATCCGACCCGAAGATCACGCCGAGGGCGGTGTGCACCGATTGGTCCGCCTCGCCCATGATCATCGCGTCGACGAACGGGGCGAGCGGGAGCGGGTTGCTGAACGTCAGTGGGCCACCGGCTAGAATGAACGGGTGTTGCTCGCTCCTGTCCTCCGCCAATGGGGGAATTCCCGCGAGCTCCAAAGCTTGAATGAGTCCGGCGAGCTCGGTCTCGTACGCCACGGAGACCGCGATCACTGGGTAGTCGGAGACCGGTCGCAGCTTTTCATAGGTGACGAGTGGCAAGCGCGACTGCCTCCACGCGTCGACATCGTCGGGCAGAAACGCGCGATGGGCAGCCCGGCCTTCCGTGGCATTGATCGCCCGGTAAATCGTCTGATACCCAAGCGACGACATCCCGACGCGATAGGGACTCGGATACAACAGCGCGACTGCCTCCGGAGCATCCTTATCGATGCCCCCGGCCTCGTCGCCCATGCGCGCCAAAATCGCGCCCTTCAAGTCGCCCATCCGGCTAGCCTACGGGGGACGCCAGCGTTAGTCGACGCTGGTGCCGACTCGGCTCCAGCGGATGCGTTCCCAGAGGGAGGCGCGGGTGTTTTTCCAGGACATGTAGATGAACAGGGTCTTGCCCTTGATCCGCGAGCTCGGGACCGCGCCAATCAACGGATTCCGGCTGTCGTTGGAGCTGTCGCGGTGGTCGCCGAGGACGTAGACGTGGCCCTCCGGGACCTGCACCGGTAGACGGTCGAGCGGGAAATCGTGCTTGGAGTGGCTCATGCGGTGCGGGGTGCCGTCGAGGGTCTCTTCGTAGACCCTGCACGTCGGGTCGAGGTTTTTCTGCTCTTCGCTCGAGCACGGGCCCGAGTCGACGGTGTGCAACACTTCTCCGTTGCGCCAGATCTTGCCATCCCGAATGAGAATCTCGTCTCCACCCACGCCGATGACACGTTTCACGATGTCCTCGTTGTCGGCCGGGCTATGGAGGATGATTACGTCGCCTGGGTCGGGGTCGCCCCAGTTCCATACCGCTTCGTTCGTGAACGGGAGGAACAGCCCAAACGGATACTTCGCGACGACGACTCGGTCTCCATCGAGGAGGGTGGGCTCCATCGAGGGGCCGTCGATAGCAAACGCTTCGAACAGAGTCACCCGGATGAACAACGCCAGGAGCAGCGCTCCGCCGATCGTCAGCAGGTTCGACTTCCAGCCGTCACCTGTCTTTTTCGCGCGGGCCCCCTTCGAAGCGGCTTTGTCTTGTGGTTTGCTCATTCGTGCGGGAGTAGCGGCAAGTGGCTCGGGCAGGCACTTTGCTGGCGCGGACGCTAGTCTGCGGGTAGGCATGCGTCAAGCGACCCCATGACCATCCTATGCATCGACACTGCTACTGAACACGGCACCGTTGCGGTCGTTCGCGATGATGACTCGATCACCTCCGTGTGCTGGCGCTCGGCCGGCCGCCATGGGGAGAACCTGTTCGGCTACATCGAATCGGCGTTGGCGGAAGCCGGCGCCTCTCGCGAAGACCTGTCGCTGATCGGTGTCGATATCGGGCCCGGCCGATTCACCAGCCTTCGCGTGGGTCTCGGCACAGCGAAAGGGCTCGCCCTGGGCCTGGAATTGCCGATCGTCGGCGTCAGCTCCCTGCGAGTGCTCGCCCGAGCGATCGAAGCCGACGTAGGGCTGGTGCGCGTGCCCGTGATGAATGCGTATCGTGGCGACGTGTTTGCGGCGGCGTATCTCATTCGGGAGGACGGGGTGGAAGAGTTGGCGCCCGCACTCTTCGGCCCGCCTGATGTCGTGTTCGAGCAGATTCGCGACGCCGTTGCGGGTCGACCTGTCGCGGCAGGCGGTGAAGGCGTGCGACCGCACGCGGCGCTGATCGAGGCGGCGCTCGATCTGAAAGTCGACCAGGTGCAGATGAACCTCAGCACCTCGACCCCCGAAGCCATCGTGGCGGAGGTCCGGTACACAATGCGCACTACCGGCCCAGCGGACCTGGACTCCTTGGAGCCTCAGTACCTTCGCCCGAGCGATGCGAAGTTGCCCGCCCGCCCGCTCCGGACCGAGCCGTCCAGCTAGCTCGCGTGTGCGGAGATCGCTTCGCGGTAGGCGCGCTCGTAGAGCCGAGTCGTGCGCTCCCACGAATGGTCGATGAGCATGACCCGGCTCTGCATGTCGCGGAACGGCTTGTTGTTGGCGAATGCGGCAGCTCCGCGTTGCACGGCCGAGAGCAGGGACCTCGTGGTGGGCTCGTCGTAGAGAATTCCCGAGCCCGTCTTCAACGAGGCTTCGGCGTCCACCACCTCGTCGGCGAGGCCGCCGTCACGCTGCACAATCGGCAGTGCGCCATAGCGCTGAGCCAGCATTTGGATGTTGTCGGACGGCGCTTCGCGTCCTGGGGCCACGATGAAGTCGCTTGCCGCGATCAGCGCGTGCCGAAAGGGCTCGTCGTTCCCGGTCTTGATCTGAATGCGGTCGGGCCACTGGTCCCAGAGCTCCTCGTAGATGGCGATGAGCTCCCCGTCACCTTCGAGTTGCACCACGAGCTGTACGTCGTTGCGCAAAAAGTCGGGTCCGATCTTCGCAAGTAGCGCCATGCCGTCGTCATCGACGCCGCCGATTGCGCCGAACAGCGGCACGTCGCTTCGCACCGGCAAGGTTAGGTCATGCTGTAGCTCTGCCTTGCACTTGTCCTTTCCCTCCATATCGAACGGATCGAAGCGGGCAGGGACGTGCCCGTCGGTGGCGGGGTTCCAAAGCGCGGGATCGATCCCGTGGCGCACGCCGGCCAGCTTTGACTCGATCTCTCGAAACACAGCACCCAACGCGTCGTCGTTGTCGGGCCGCTGCAGGCGGTGCGCGTAGTTTGGGGAAAGGGTCGTGACCCGATCGGCGGTCAGTAGCCCGGCCCTGAGGACGTTGATGCCATCTCCGTCACGGGCTTCGTCACCCAGTCCGATCGATTCCGCATCGCCCGCATCGAAACGGCCCTGATGCGAAGCGTCGTACACCGTCAATACCGAGGGCAAGTCGGGCAGCACCGACCGTAGGCGCGCGATCACGGCTGCGGCGGCCCACCCATGGGCGTGCACGATGTCGTAGTCGTCCGCGTTCTGGCGAATCAACTCGGTCACTGCCGAGGCGAAGACTCCGACCCTCGATGCGTCGAGCGGCTCGCCATCGCTGGTGAGGGAGTCGGCCGACAACAGAACCTCTTCGTTACCGATGAAGGTCAGCCCTACGCCGTCGGGGGTGCGGCCCGTGTACAGCTCGCACGACCACGCTCTGCCGCCAAGCTCGACCTCGAGCTTGGTGAGGCGCCGCGCGAGCGCGAGCTTCGCGATGTCGATGTGCCCGTAGAGCGGGGACACCATGTCGACGGCGTGGTCCGCACGGCGCATCACTTTGGCCAGGGTCGCTACGTCCTGGGCGTCTTGAGCAGACGTAAACGCTTGTGGGGCAATGAAAAGAATTCGCAAAGTGCTGGACCATAGCGACTGTTGGCCTCGGCGCCACGTGGAAAACCCGGCTTGCGGCGTCCCCAGGCTGGTTCAGGCTCATCTTCCATGGCGGAGCGCGGAAAAATCGCAGTTACCGGCGCATCGGGGCTCGTGGGCAGCGAGCTGGTGTCGATGCTTCGGCGTGACGGCTTCGAGGTCCTCCGTCTGGTGAGGCGCCCCGCAAACGCAGACGATGAGGTTCGCTGGGATCCTGACGCGGGGACCATCGACGCGGAGGGTCTTCGAGGAATCACGGGGGCAGTTCACCTGGCAGGCGATAACGTCGCTTCGGGGCGTTGGACGAAGGCGAAGAAGGCGAAGATCCGCGACAGCAGGGTTCGTGGAACCGCGCTCCTCGCCGGCGCGCTGGCCGAGTTGTCACCCAAGCCGCGGACGCTAGTTTCGGCCTCGGCAGTCGGGTACTACGGCGCGTGCGGCGAAGAGGCGCTCGACGAAAGCGCTGCCCAGGGAACAGGCTTTCTCGCGTCCGTGTGTGGCGAGTGGGAGGCTGCAACCGCACGGGCGCAAGACGTAGGGATTCGTGTCGTGCACGCGCGCATCGGCATCGTGCTTGCGTCTCGCGGGGGAGCGCTCGCGAAAATGAAGATGCCGTTCTTGCTCGGCATGGGCGGACGCATCGGTGACGGGCGGCAATACATGAGTTGGATCACGTTGGAAGACTTGGTGTCCGCACTGGTGTTCGCGCTGCAAACCGAGGGGCTCGAGGGCCCCGTGAACTTCGTCTCACCTACACCGGTCACCAATGCTGACTTCACCTCGACGCTGGGCCGTGTGCTAAAGCGCCCCACTGTTTTCTCCGTCCCGAAGTTTGCACTGCGGCTCGGTGTTGGCTCGGACATGGCCAACGAGATGCTGCTCGGCGGGTCGCGCGTCATCCCCGCCTCCCTTCACGCGCACGGCTTTGTTTGGGAGCACACGACGCTCCAACCCGCGCTCCGTTCGCTGTTGTAGCGTTGCGCCTTGTTTGACCGGCCCTCGGGCTTCGACCGACACTGCCATGGTGCCGAGAGGGACCGTGTCATGGAGTGCGTGGGCGTCGGGCCTGGCGTTGTTCCTTGCGGGCTTGTTTCCGCTGTTCAACGCCGACGCCTATGGTCACCTCGCCCAGGGCCGGCAGATCGTCGCGCTCGGACGGGTGCCCCAGGTCGATCTGTTTTCGTTCTGGCAGCCGACGCCTCAGCCCTGGAAGAACTACGAGTGGGCTTACGACGGGGTGACCTGGCTAGTCTACGATCACCTGGGCGCGAACGCGTTGATCCTCCTCAAGTGCCTCGCACTCGGCGCGCTCGGTTATCTACTCGTCCGCTTGTCCGACCGCCTGGCTCGCGGGGTCGAGCTCGCCGCGCCCCTGACCCTCACCGCGCTCCTGCTCGCGCTTCCCGTTGCCCGGTTTCGATTCACTACACGGCCACAGATCGTCGGCCTGCTCCTGCCCGCGGTGCTCCTCGTCGGCATCGCCGCGCTCTACGAGGAGCGGGTGTCCACTCGGCGAAAGGCGTGGATCCTCGCGGGGCTCGGACTGCTGCATATCACTTGGGTCAACGCTCACGGGTCCCATCTCTTTGGCCTGGCCATCACGCTCATCTTCGTGGCCTTCTCGCTTCGGACCTCTGCGCTTCGCTGGATGATCGGCCTGTTGTTCCTCCAAGTCGCTGCGACGGGGTGCACGCCGTTCGGCTTCTCGATCGCCACGGACGCGATCTCGCACGTGCTGCGCCCAGAGTATCGCGAGCTCGTCGTCGAGTGGGCCGCGTGGTCGCCCAAGGACCCGCTCCGGCTTCTCGTTGCGCCGATTGTCACCGCGCTCTTCGTGCTTGCGGCCATGCGCCCGGTGACTCGCGCTTCCCGCTTTGGACTGGCCTACGGGGTTTTGTGTGTCTTGTTGAGCGTCATGGCGTTTCGCTCGATGCGGTTCGTCGCGCATCAGCTCTTGTTCTGCGCACCGTTCATCGCCGCTGGGCTCTCCCAGTTCCCGGGTTTCAGTGCGATGCGGCGCGGTGTGATCGGGCTGGTGGGTGTGGCTGCCGTGTCGAGCGCACTTTGGATGTTGCAAACGGTCCCCGCATTGGGGTTCGGCCTCGGGGAGCCGAAGCGCGAGTACCCCTGGGCTTCGGCCGAAATCGTCGAGCAAGGCATCGATCAACCGAGGATGCTGGCGAGCATTCAGGACAGCTGGTTCCTGATGTTCGCAGTACCAAACGGCAAGCTCCTGATCGATGGTCGAGTGCCGTACTACGGTCCAGAGATGATCCAGCGTGTGTCTCGGAGCTTTACGGATCCACGGCTCTTCGCCGATCAGCTGAGCGGCTACGACGTGAACACCGTCGTGATCGATCACACACGCTCCGATCACATCGTTGCGACCGAGTACCTGAGCAGCCGTGAAGACTGGGCGCTCGCGTTCATCGAGGATGGGCATTCCCTGTTCGTTCGCCGCGACGTGTCGACGGGGCTGCGTCCGTTCGAGATTGTCGGCCCCGGGTACCGTACCGGACACCTGCTCGACGCGAGACTCGACGACGCCCAGGTGAGCTCGGAGGTCGAGCGTTTGGGTTCGCAG